>JASHPR010000155.1 GCA_030038015.1 Streptosporangiaceae bacterium | reverse complement strand
TGAACACCATCGCACCCGCCGACCCCGCCGTGCCCGGCTTCCGGCTCGTCACCACCCCCACGCCGCTGCAGCGGCAGGCCTTCGAGCTGCTCGGCGTCAGCCACCGCCTCGGGGTCGCGTAGTCAGCAGCCCGGCTCCGCGCATCACGAAAGCCCAGGTAAACGGCCAGACGCGCGGATCACTGGGAGGAACTTCGGGCTAGATCACCGCATAGCGCGATCCTCGGCATGTTGTGGTCGGGTGGGGCTGAGCCGTATCACAACCCCTGCGAGGTCGCCATGGCCGAGGCCACCCTGCCGGGCACGCGCCCTGGCATGCGGGACGCTGCCGCCGCACGGGCGGCCGCCGGGCTGGGTTCCCCTGCCAGGCTCGCCGGGAGGTTACGCCGGCCCCCCGCCGATGGCAGGCCGGGGGACGGCGCGGAGGCACCCGGATGAGCCACACGAACATGGTCGCGTTCGCCATCCTTGTCGCGTCGTTCCTGGCCGTGACCTTGATCGGCTTCGGCGCCGCCCGGTGGCGGCCGGCCGAGGATCCGATGCACCTGAACGAGTGGGGACTCGGCGGGCGCGGCTTCGGCACCTTCATCAGCTGGTTCCTGCTCGGCGGCGACATCTACACCGCGTACACGCTGATCGCGGTGCCTGCGCTCGTCTACGCCGTCGGGGCCGCCGGGTTCTACGCGCTGGCCTACCAGATCATGGTCTTCCCGATCGTGTTCATCTTCGCGCCGCGCCTGTGGTCGGTGGCCCGGGCCCGCGGCTACGTCACGCCCGGTGAGTTCGCGAGGGGCCGTTACGGCTCCCAGGGCCTCGGGCTCGCGGTGACGTTCACCGGCATCCTCGCCACCATGCCGTACATCGCGCTGCAGCTGGTCGGCATCGAGTCGGTGCTGATCGTGCTCGGTGTCGGCGGCAGCTCGGGCGGCGTGCTCGTCAAAGACCTGCCGCTCATCATCGCGTTCACCGTCCTCGCCGCCTACACCTACCTGGCGGGGCTGCGGGCGCCCGCGCTGATCGCGTTCGTGAAGGACACGCTGATCTACGTGACGGTGATCGTCGCGATCCTGTACATCCCGGCCAGGCTGGGCGGGTGGGGCCACATCTTCGGCACCGCGTCGGCACAGCTGAAGGCGGTCAACCCGGCGACCGGGAAACCCAGGGGCAGCCTCATGGTGGCGCCGGCCGGGGAGTGGGCCTATGCCACCCTCGCGCTCGGTTCCGCGCTCGCGCTGTTCATGTACCCGCACGTGGTGACCGGGCTGTACGCCGCCAAGCGGCGTGACGTGATCAGGCGCAACCTGAGCGTCCTGCCCGCCTACACGCTGCTCCTCGGCCTGATCGCGCTGTTCGGCTACATGGCGCGCGCGGTGCCCGCCGTGAACGCCGGCGTCCAGGCCGGCGGCGGGAACACCCAGCTCTCCGTGCCGCTGCTGTTCGCGCGGATGTTCCCGAGCTGGTTCGCGGGCGTCGGCTACGCGACGATCGTGATCGGCGCGCTCGTCCCCGCGGCCATCATGTCGATCGCCGCGGCGAACCTGTTCACCCGCAACGTGTACAGGGAGTTCCTGCGGCCGAACGCGTCCCCGGCGGAGGAGACGCGCGTGGCCCGGCTGGCCTCGCTCGTCATGAAGGTCGGCGCGCTGGCCTTCGTGCTCGAGCTGAACAGGACGTTCTCCATCAACCTGCAGCTGCTCGGCGGCATCTGGATCGCGCAGATCTTCCCGGCGATCGTGGTCGGCCTGTACACGCGCTGGTTCCACCGCTTCGCGCTGGTCACCGGCTGGGCCGCCGGGATGGTCTACGGCACGGTCGAGGCGTGGCGGACGCCAGGCAACGGCCAGGCGCACTTCGGCGCGTCCACCGCGCCGATCCTCGGTCACGTCGTGTACATCGCGATCGCCGCGCTCATCCTCAACTTCGCCATCACGACCGTGCTGACGCTCGTCTTCCGGGTCATCGGCCTGCCCGCCGGGTACGACGAGACGCGGCGCGCCGACTACACCGTCGACCCGGACGGGCCCGCGTACGGGCCTATCGACCTGCCCGCGGACGGGCCCGCCGTCCGCCTCAGGAGGAACGGCGGGCGGCACAAGGCGCGCCCGCAAGCGAGGGAATCCGCTCCGGCCCCGCCCACAAGATGGCAGGCAGTGCGGCGGGAGCAGGCCAGGCCACGGCCCGCCGCCCCGCCCGGCCTCGCCGGACCGACGACCGGCTGAAGTTCCGGCGGCTGTGCGCTGCTGAACGTGACGCCAGCCCTGCCTGTGGCTGTCCCTTCGGCCGGTCAAGCCGGGCTGGTGCTGCGCGCCGTGCTTGAGCAACTCCCGGAGGAGCTCGGGCACGCCGGATGATGATGCCGGTGGCGCCGGGCCGGACCAGCGCGCTCAGGTCCCCGGCAGGGTGGCCAGGACTGGATGGCTACCACTTTGCCGGCACGTCAGCTTTCCCTAGGCTGAACCGGTGGCCGACCCGCTCCGCATCCGCCGTGCTGCCCGCGTCCTCCTCCTGGATCCCGAAGATCGTGTCCTGCTGTTGCGCTACGACGACGCGCCGCCGAACGGGCATCACTGGACGACACCCGGCGGGGGCCTGAACGACGGCGAGGACTACCGGGACGCCGCGCTCCGCGAGCTGGAGGAAGAGACCGGGTGGAGCGATGTGATCCTGCTCCACGAGGTGGACCGGCGCAGCTTCGACATGGACTACGGCGGGCGGATGGTGCGCCAGCAGGAGCGTCTCTACCTGGCGCGGACCGACCGGGCCGGCCGTGAGATCCATGGCGTGGAGGCGATGCACGCGGCCGACCGGATCGCCGCCTGGCGCTGGTGGACGCTGGCCGACCTGGACTCCACCCAGGAATCCGTCTGGCCGTCGCACCTCGCCGGCCTGGTCAGGGATGCCCTCGCCCGGTGCTGATGCGCGGCCCGGGGGCCAAGGCGCGGGGCCAAGGTGCGCGCCCCTGGGCGCCCTGGACGGGCGCGGGGACGACAGGACACTTTCCGGCGGGCCGGGAGGAAGGCTGCTTCGGTCACCAGGGCGGAGGCGGCGAATGCGTCGCGGCCTCTAGGTGGCGGGGATGCCGCCGTCGCCAAGGGCGGTGTGGTGAGCGCGCACGAGCGGATAGGCGCAGGTCACCCATACCTTTCCGGCCGTTGAGTCCGACCTCGGAGGCAGGACGGTGCAGGTCATCGGGGCTCTTGGGGCAGAATCCGTTTACGTCGGCAACTCTGCGCTTGAGCCAGAGACTGCCGACGTTCATGATTTCTGCGCCGCAGTAGCGGCACCTATGATCACAGAACTCACGCTCGGTCATGTTTCCGCGTCAACCCTCGCCAGCGTCGCGGCTAGCTCGTCCAGCGTGAGCGCCGAGTGGCGCTCGCCCACGGGGTGGCCGTACCTGTCACGCTTCTGAGCCTCGAAGCCGAACCCCTCGAGGCCTGCTCGCAGGCAGTAGTCAGGGTGGTCCGCCATGAAGCGGCCGACGTTCAAGCCGTACTCAGTCATATAGAACACTCTAGAAGACTCTAGGTTTCTAAGGAAGTAGCCAGTCATAATCGCTGGTCAGCAGTTATCTAGTGTTGATCATGTGACGGACTGGGATGCTGCCGAGTACATCTATGTGCAGCTAGCAGACGACCTTGCCAAGCGCATCGAGCGCGGTGAGTTCCCTGTTGGCGCTCGGCTTCCCAGCGAGGCAGAGCTAGCGCGCGACTACGGCACGGCCAAGATGACCGTCCGCCGGGCGCTGGGCATCCTCCGCGAGCGAGGCCTGATCCGGACGCTCCACGGCAGAGGGTCAGTGGTTGTAGCTACGCCCTAGTAGTCCGTCCGTGGGCATGCTGGCTCTCCACGCGCTGGAGGTGGCTGTGGTGCCGGTCCTTCGGCGTTGGCCTCGCCGCAGATCCTTGACTGAGCCTGCCCGCAGTCATATTGGTGGATGACCGCGCGGCGGCACGGACTTGGCCTCGAAGATGTCCAGGTCTCGCACGACCCGGTCTACCGCGCCGGAGCGCTGCAGCAGGTAGTACTGCCCGCGGCCGCGGTGCACGTCGTGGTAGGCCAGGTCGAGCTGGGCGATCCGCGGCGAGGACAGCGGCAGGTCGTGGTGGGCCCGGTACCGCTTGATCAGCTGGTACTTGGTCACCCAGTCGATCTCTCGCGCGATCTTGTCCAGGTCGCCGTCCTCGATCGCGCCGAGCGCCCGCTCCCACATGTCCAGCACCCGGGCGCTGATCGCGTCAAGCCCGTTCCTTTCGGTGAAGTCTCTGGCCCGGTTCAGGTATTCGTACCGGATCTCCAGCGCGCTCATCTCGTGCCCGCTGGCCAGCTGCACCTTGCGCCGCCCGGTCATGTCGTGGCTGACGTTCCGGATCGCGCGGATCGGGTTCTTCAGCGTCAGGTCGCGCGTGATCGCCCCGGCCTCGGCCATCCGCAGCACCAGGTCGGTCGCTCCGACCTTGAGCAGCGTCGTGGTCTCGCTCATGTTCGAGTCGCCGGCGGTCACGTGCAGCCGCCGGAACCGCTGGGCGTCCGCGTGCGGCTCGTCCCGGGTGCTGATGATCGGGCGGGACCGCGTCGTCGCCGAGGACACGGCCTCCCAGACGTGCTCGGCCCGCTGGCTGACGCAGTACACCGCACCCCGCGGCGTCCGCAGCACCTTGCCCGCGCCGCAGATGACCTGCCGGGTGACCAGGAACGGGATCAGGATGTCGGCCAGCCTGCCGAACTCGGCATGCCTGCCGACCAGGTAATTCTCCTGGCAGCCGTAGGAGTTGCCCGCCGGGTCGGTGTCGTTCTTGAACACATAGATATCGCCGGCGATGCCCTCTTCCCGCAGCCGCCGGCCGACGTCGACGAGCAGGTCCTCCGGGATCCGCTCGCCCGCCTTATCGTGCGCGCCCAGGTCTAGCACGTTCTCGCACTCAGGGGTCGCGTACTCGGGGTGGCTGGGCACGTCGAAGCAGAGCCGTGCCCCGTTCCCCAGGAACACGCTGCTGCTCCCGCCCTGCGACACCACGCGCCGGAACAGGTACCCGGCCACCTCGTCCGGCGGCAGCCGACGGCTGCCACGGAAGGTGCACGTGGCGCCGTACTCGGTCTCAAGGCCGAAGATCCGCCGGTCCACGCACTCAGGCTACGTTCGGCGCGTCCGATGGTAACGACGGCGACTGCCGTCGTCCGAGGCCCTTGAGGAAAGCGGCGATGTTGCCACCGAGACTTCGGGACCGGACGGTGAGCCCGAAGACCTGGCCGATGGTCTTCACCACGCGGGAGAGCGGAGGGACCGGTACGGCACGGCCGAGTGCCGCCGTGCGCCAACCCGACGCGCCAGCTGGTGAACGTTTGCAGTCAGCGCACTGGCACCTGTCAGGCCTGTGCGAGTCGCGTGGGCTCAGGTCTGGGGAGGTGCCGTCCGGGCGGCAATCGTATCCAGGTAGCCACCCAGGAAGTTCCCCACCGCGGGCACCAGGAACCACGCTGACAACCGGTACATCTTGCGCCGCTCTGCGTCAGTTCCCGCCTGACGACCGAGTGAGATCAGAACGAGGCCGATGGCGAGCTGGAAGCCGCCGGCGGCGAAGCGCATGTTCGCGACGGCCTGCAGGTGCCGGTACTCCCATGGCCCGATCAGGCGCCTCAGCCCGGACCGGGAGGGAATGGTGCTGTCATCTGATGCGCGCATCGGGATGCCTCCCGCCACCTCTGGTGTCGGCTGCTCGGAACATATTAAAAATGATATCATATTAATGGGTGGGCCGGCGCCGGTTAATGGGTGGGCCGGCGCCGGCTGGGGGTTGTTCCTCGCTGGCTGGCTCTGCTGCTGTGGCACCAGTGTCAGTGCCCCGCGTAGGTGTGAGGGTTCGGCCTCCGCGGGCGGCACCGGCGGGCGGCAGGCGGCACCGGCGGGCGTGCCGGGCATGGACGCCCCGGCAGACGAGATGTATCTTGCCGGCATGGACCAGGTTGCCCGGGAAGACATCGCCGCCGCGGCGGCCGTGCATCGCGAACTGGGCCGCGACTACGATGACGCGGTCGCCCAGAGCCTGGTCGAGCGGATCAGCGACGAGATCGACAAGCGGGTGGACGCCAGGCTGGGCCGGCCCGGCGATGCTCCCGCGCGGCGTCACCGGTCCGGCGAGCCGAGCCGGCCGGCCCGCGCCTCCCTTGAGACGGTTTCGCTCGCGCTCGGGTCGATGATCATCGGCGGGATCATCTCCTGGAACGTGCTGAACGACAACCATGGTGGCACTGGCCTC
>JASHPR010000154.1 GCA_030038015.1 Streptosporangiaceae bacterium | reverse complement strand
GACTCGACGAGCTCGGCCAGGTCGGCAACGGCGGGCGCGAGCCCGGCGGGGACCCGGCCGGCCGCGATCGCCAGGCAGCGGCGCGCCGACTCGGCGAGCACCGCGTCACCGAGCCCGTCGCGCGCCGCCTCGGTCCAGCGCTGGGCGGCCGGCTCCGTGGCCTCGGTCGCCAAGTCGGCGGCGACCGGGTCGTCCATCAGCGAGGTGGCGACGGCGGCGATGGCCGGCCACCACCGGGACGCGGTCATGTCCAGGTACCGCAGCTCCAGGTAGCCGCGCAGCCGGACCGGCGGGAACAGGGTGGTCAGGTGCACGTCGAGGTCGGCGGCCGTGGGGGCCCGCCCGCCCAGGCGGACCTCTCCGCTCGCCCACCGCTCGAACGGCACCGGCGCGCGCACGGCCGCCACGTCATCGCCGCCGGTCCGGACGAAGGCCACCGGGGCGCGCAGCGCGAACCGCGCCCAGGCCGAGGCGGGGTCGAGGGCGGAGTCGGCGGCCGGGTCCGGTGCCACGCAGCCGGGCACCGGGCCGCAGGCCCGGTCGTCAAACCCGGCCCACGCCCGCTGCCGCGCCGACTTCCAGCCGGTGTCGCGCCCGCACAGCCACGGTGAGCTCGCCGAGATCGCCACCAGCGTCGGCCCGAGCCGGTGTGCCCTGGCGACCCGCTCCGGCCACCCGCGTTCGGGACCTGCCTCCAGGTTCACCTGCAGCGCCGCGGTCGAGTTCATCATCACCATCGCCGACGCCGCCCGCCCGGTCGCGATGTAGTGCTGCTCCATCGCGCGGTACCTCGGCTTCGGGTTGACCCGCCGGGGCGGCCGGAGCGGGTCGGCGCCGGCCGGGGCCATGCCGAGCCGCAGTCCGGCAAGGACCTGCCTGGCCCGCTCGCCGTCAGCGCGAACCTGCGTGACGGTGGCCTGGATGCCGGACGCCGGGGGGCCGGACAGCTCGAGCTGGCCGCCCGGCTCAAGGGTCACCGCGCACCGCCCGGCGGCCGCGCCGACCGCGCCGGGAATCGGGCCGACCCGGTCCCACGGCACGCGGTCAGCCACCGCGTCCAGGTCCACAAGGTGGTTCTCGATCTCGAGCCCGACCCGGCCGATCACCGATGGCGCGAGCGCCGCCTGGTGCGATCTGGCGTAGGCATCATCGACGCTGAGCGGCCGGGCCTGGTCAACGGGGATGTCGACTGCAACGCGCGGGACGGTCATGACGACCCCCTCCAGGTCCGGGCCGGCGGGCCGTGGAAGGTCCGCCGCGGGTCGGTGCGGGGGCGACCAGTGTGCAGCCGTCCTCAGTTCCTGGCCGCCGGTTGCCGGGGCAGCCATCGAAGTCAGCTTATCTCCCCCCACTGACAGTCCCGGGACCCAGAGCGCTGCAGCGCTGCACCGCCCGAACCCGGAGCATTCCCTGCCCGGCACCGGGCGCTCCTCCCTGCCCAGCCCGCGAGCACCCTGCCCCAGCCCGGGCCCGCCCCAGCCCGCGAGCACTCCCCCGCAGGGGCCCGACGAGACAGACCTGTCTATCTCAGACAGACCTGTCTATCTCAATGACGAGGTGCCATGACTGACTACGATCCGCGCACCGCAACAGGAATCCCGACCGAGCCGGTCGGCTCGCTGCCACGGCCGAGCAGGCTGCAGCAGGCCTACGGCCACTACGACGCCGGCGAGATCACGCATGACCAGCTGGAAGCCGAGCAGGACAGGGCGGTCAAGGACTCCATCGAGCGCAGCGAGGCCACCGGGGAGCCAATCATCTCCGACGGAGAGCAGCGGTGGTCAAGCTTCGCGACCTATGCCATCACGGACACGCTGGCCGGAACCGGGCTGGCCGGCCACCTGACCGGGGACGGGGGCCAGTACTTCGCAATCTTCGCCGATGGGCACCGCCGCCAGCTCCCCCGGCTCACCGGCGGGCCGTTCCGGTACAAGACCTACGCCGCCGACACCCTGAAGAAGTCGATCGGGATGGCCACCAAGCCCATGAAGCAGGCCGTGATCGCCCCGTCCATGCTGGCGCTGCTGTACCCGCTCGACACGGAGGTGCCCGGCTACACCCGGGACTGCTTCGAAGAAGACCTGGTCAACGAGTGCGAGAAGGACATCAGGCAGGCGTTCGGCGCCGGGGCCGCGAGGGTCTCCATCGACTTCACCGAGGGGCGGCTGGCCACCAGGGCGGACCCGCGCAACCCGTGGAGCGGGCGCAACATCCTGCCGCACTTCATCGACCTCAACAACCGGGTTCTGGACCGCTTCACCGCCGAGGAGCGGTCCAGGATCGGCGTGCACACGTGCCCCGGCGGGGACAGGGACTCGGTGCACAGCGCTGACGTCGACTACAACGACCTGCTGCCCAGCATGTGAGGCCCCACCCGGGCCAGGGGAACCCCGCACACTGCACGCAGGGCGACGGCGTGGTGTCCGTCAGGCCGGCGGCAGCGTTGAACGAGGAGATCCCGGCGGCGCCGCCGACCGCGTCCCACGGGTCGGTGGCGGAGGCGTTGTCGCTGTCCTGGATCATGCTCTGCGCCAGCGCGCCGTCGGCGCCTGGGAGCACGCCCCGGCCCCGGGGGGGCCACGTCACCAGCCGATCGCCGTTCCGTAGGCCGCCCACCTGGTCTCGGTGACTATCTCGGCCGGGGTGAGGACTTCTGCGACCGCAACGAACCGCACGCCGATCACCGCGTCGAAGTTGTTCTTCTGTGCCCATTCGGCCAGCGCGTCCCTGGCCGATCCCGGGTTGGGGTGGTCGCGGCTGCTCAGGATGCAAGAGCGGTTTATCACGTGACCCTGGTGCTGGGCCTCGGGCAGGCTGTCCGTGGTCGACAGGGGGATAACAGTCTCGGGCATCGCCCCAGTATCACAGACACGCCCGCGGCTACCGGGCCGTCTTGCGTGCCAGCAGCACGACCCCGGCGCGCTCGGCGGTGTCGAAGTAGATGAATCCGGAGCCGTCCTCCCGCTGCCCCCGCGCCAGCACGTTCAGGCCGAGGCCGGCTGCGGCGGCGGCGGCCTCATCCACATCGGACTCGAAGCCGATATGGAACACACCCTCGCCGCGCGCGTCGAGGAAACGCCGCTGCGGGCAGTCGGCTTCCGGCGGCTGGCAGAGCTGCAGCTGAACGTTGCCGAGGTCCGCGACCTTGTACTTCAGCGCGTAGAAGGCGTCGCGGTTCGGCACGGCCAGCCGGGTGTACTCGGTAAGCGGCGGGTAGTCCCGCCACGGCCCGATCCCGATCGACTCGTAGTAGGCGACGCTGGCGTCGATGTCGCGGACGACGACGCAGATGTGGTGCAGTTCGCGGAACGGCGTGGTCACTGGAGCGCCTCCAGGGTCATCGCGTCGAGGACCCGGGCGTTGAACTCGTCCAGGCCGATGGTCTCGGCCCCGGGCGGGGCCAGGTCGTACGTGGGGACTGCGCCCGCGAGCACGCTGTCCAGGGCGCGGCGGACCCTCGTGTGCAGGCCGAGCGGGGCCAGGTCCGGGCACCAGGCGAGCAGGTCAGCGACGGCGAGCCAGGCGCCGGCCGGGTTTGAGCGCCGGCTCCCGGTGCGGTGCGGCGAGGAGCCGTGCGCCGGCTCGAACAGCCCCGTGGCCCCGTGCCCGAATGCCCGGTCGGGGTTGATCGTCGCCGACCCGCACAGCGCCGGCGAGCCCGCCCGGGCGCAGACGATGTCGGACAGGATGTCGCCGAAGATCCCCTCGGTGACGATCACCGACGGCAGGTCCGCGCGGGTGACCAGCTCGTAGGCGGCCCGGTCGACGTTCACGTCGGCGAACGGGATTCCCGAGGCCGCAGCTGTCGCGTGCGCGACCCGCCGCCACAGCCGGGAGGTGGCGAACACGCTCGCCTTGTCGACGCTGATCACGCGGCCACCCGGGCGCTGCCTGGCGTAGCCCACGGCGATATCAAACACCTCCTGCACCCGCCCGGGCTCGAGCACCAGCAGGTCCTCGGCCGGGCTGGCCCCGTCGCTCTCGGTGTGGCGGTCGGGTCCCGCGTAGGCGCCGCCGGTGATATTGCGCACGATCGTCACGTCCTCCGCCCCGGGAACGAGCACGGTGCGGACGCTGACCCGCAGGTCGAACACGTGGCGGAGCTCGATCAGCGCGGCCTCGGGGTTCGGGCACTGCTCGGCCGTGACGCCGGGGTGCGTGCCGACCGCGCCGGACAGGATGACGTCGGCCTCTCGGCACGCGGCGACCGTCTCCGCGGGCAGGATCGAGCCGGTCTGCACCCACCCGGTGGTCCCGTACGGCCACGGCCCGCTGATCCGGGCCGGCGCGCCGTCCCGTTCGAGCTGGCGCAGGAATGCCATCGGGCCGTCCAGGATCTCGGCACCGATGCCGTCGCCGGGCAGCAGCGCGATCGTGCTCATGCTCTGTTCCCCGCTCGCCTCATGCCAGCAGCAGCTGCCGGGTCTGGGTGGTCATGATGGAGGCGGCCCGGCGCGGGCCGACGCGGCTTTCCAGTGCGCGCAGCCAGGGGGCGACGGCCACGGCTGGAGGGTCGTGCGCCGCGTGGCCCAGGTCGCTGCCGAACGCCAGCAGCGATGCCGGGTACGTGCCGGCGAGGCGGAGGCAGGAGCGCCCGGGACCGCTGAGGATGTCCGGGAGGATGCCGAGTTCCAGGTACGCCCCGAGGTCGCGCAGGGCGCCGGCCGGCTCGTCGTTCCAGCCCAGGAACGGCATCATCGGGTGGTTGACCAGCAGCCGCCGTACTCCCCGGCGCCGCGCCTCGGTGAATGCCGTCACGGTCTCGGCGGCCGACAGGTGACCGCTGGCCAGCAGCAGGTCATGCTCGGCCACCACGTCGAGGACGTCGAACCACTCCGGGCGCAGCTTCCCGTCGGTGATCACCTCGACCAGCCCGAGCTCGAACCCGCGGTGCACCGCGAGTTCCGGCGATGCCGAGCCCGCCTTGTGGGTCCGCGCTGACACGGTCGGCAGCCATACCACCCGGCCGCCGAGCCGCGCGGCGACCTGCACGGCGTCCGGGTTCGCCCCGCCGACCGCGCTGTTCAGGACGACTCCCCCGAACGCGCCGTCGCCGGCCACCGCGGCGCGCTCGACGGTGCTGCCCTCGTGGGCCTTGAGCACCACGGTGCCGAAGCCGGCCGAGCGCTCGGCCGCGACCGTGGAGCGGTCGTCGCCGTGCCGGGGCAGCAGGCTCGGCGCGGCGTGCACGTGCAGATCCGCCATGTCGTACGCCCAGTCGGGGCGGGTCGCGGTGGCGTTCGGCCCGGTCGCCTGCGTCATGAGAGCTCCACCCAGTCGAGGACCGGCTGCTCCGTCAGGAGCCGGCGCTGGACCTTGCCCGCCGCGGCGTCCCGCGGCAGCGCGCCGACCCGGGCGACAGCCACCGGCCGCATGAACGCGGGCAGGTCAGCGATCCGCTGCCGCAGCTGCTCCAGGGGCAGCGGGTCGCCGACCGCGTACAGCACGACCTCGTCGTCGACGAGCGCGCTCTTGCGCTTCCACACCGCGTGGTCGCGCAGCCCGGCCACCGTGGCCAGGTGGTTCTCCACGTACGGGATCGGCACGAACTCGCCCTTCACCCTGATGGACTCGGCGGCGCGCTCCAGGAAGACCAGGTAGTCCTCGCCGTCGGCCCGGCCGAGGTCGCCGGTGTCGAACCAGCCGTCGGCGTCCCGCGCCGGGTCGAGACCGGAGGCGGTGACGTAGCCGTCGAACAGGGCGCCGCGCTCGCGCTCGCGCAGGAAGATGATGCCGTTCTCGCCGATGCGCCACTCGATGTCGCCGCGGCCCGGGCCGCCGTGCCGGCTGGCGTCGGCCGGGATGTCGTCCGTGGCCGACCACCTGGCGAGGTGCGAGATTCCCCCCGCCTCGGTGGAGCCGTAGGCGGAGACCGCCGCGGGTATGCCGAACCGGGCCAGGAAGCCGGCGTCCGCGTAGAACATCGTGCGCACCCGGTGTCCGGCGGCCGCGCGGGCTGGCGTGGCGCGCTTGAGGATCTGCACCGGCGGCGCATGCAGGATCAGCACGGTGATCCGCTCGCCGACCACGCCCGGCCATAGCGCGCCGGCCGAGAACTTCCGCACGGTCAGCGCGTCGGCGCCGGTCAGCAGCGCGGTGATGATCCCGTAGCCCATCGGGTTGATGTGGAACAGCGGCAGCGGCGCGAGCACCCGGTCTTCCGGGCGCAGGTCCAGGGCCCCGGCCATGGCCGCCGCGAGCCTGGCGAAGTAGTCGTGGGTCTGCGCGCAGAACTTGGGCAGGCCGGTGGTGCCCGAGGTGTGCATGTAGGACGCCACGGCGAACCGGCCGGCGGTGAGGCCGGGCAGGCCCTCTGGGTCGGCGCGCCCGCTGGTGCGGGCGATCGCCGTCTGCCCGGCGCCCAGCACCAGGCCGGGGGCCAGCGGAGCGAGCATCCGGCTG
The DNA here is from genome assembly GCA_030038015.1 of Streptosporangiaceae bacterium. GTDB lineage: Bacteria > Actinomycetota > Actinomycetes > Streptosporangiales > Streptosporangiaceae > JASHPR01. The sequence continues at coordinate 2,878 of JASHPR010000154.1, read as the reverse complement.
GTCAGCTCGGGCGGGTAGCCGGGGTTCACCAGCGCGACCGGGGTCCCGGCCAGCAGGCAGGCCAGCCACGTCAGCAGGTAGTCGGTGGACGTGGGCGCCACGAGCGCGACCCGCTGCCCCGGGCGGAGACCGCCGCCGAGCAGGGCGCGGGCGCGGGCCGCCGCCAGCGGGACCGCGTCGGCGAGGGTGAGCTGGTCGTCGGTGGTCCCCAGCCGCAGGCCGGGCCGGGCTGCGGCCTGCTCGACGATCGCGCGCGCGAGGTTCGTCATGTGGTGCCCCATCGCCTCATGCCAGGCCCTCGTGCCCGGGGTCTTTCAGCACCCGCCGCGCGATGTAGTTGCGCATGATCTCGGCGGACCCGCCGGCCACCTTGAGCACCTTGATGTCGCCGGCGATGCCGGTGTACGGCTCGCCGAAGTACAGCCCGTGCCCGCCAACCAGGCTGTACGCGGTGTCGCAGGCCCGCTCCGCTGCGGTGATCGCGAGATGCTTGGCCGTCGTCGTGCGCAGCGCGATGTCCTCGCCGCGCTCGTGCGCGACGGCGGCGTCGTCCCGGGCCAGCGACGCGGCCTGCAGTGCTGCCCAGGAATCGGCGACCATCCACTGGATGCCCTGGAAGTCGGTGACCATGCTGTCGCCAACCTGCCGCCCGGACGCGTAGCCCAGTCCCAGCTCGAGCGAGCGCCGGCCGAGGCCGATCAGCTCCGAGGCGTTGCCGAGACGGCTGATGTTGAACGTGGACAGGAACGTCTGCAGGCCGCCGCCAGGCGGGCCGAGCAGGGCCGAGTCCGGCACACGGACCCGTTCAAATATCACGTCGGCAGTGCGGATGAGCCGCAGGCCCACGGGGTCGGTCACAGCGGTCTGGATGCCTGGCAGGCTCATGTCCACGAGGAAGCTGGTCAGCCCTTCCTCGGCGGTCGCGTAGAACAGCGTCACGTCGCAGTCCGCACCCAGGTTGACGTGGGTCTTGCTTCCGGTGAGCAGCCAGTCACGGCCGTCCCGGGTCGCGGTCGCCGCCATCCCCTTGAACGATGAGCCCGCGTTCTTCTCGCTGATCGACTCGGAGAACACCGCCTCGCCGGTCGCGATCGGCCGCAGCCACCGGTCCTTCTGCTCGTCAGTGCCCCAGTCGAGCAGCCAGCGCTGTCCCTGCACCGCGATCTGCCCGGACACCAGGCCATGCCGGCCGACCTCCTCGCTGATGACCACGTACTCGGCGACCCCGCCGCCCAGGCCGCCGTACTCGGCCGGCACCAGCGGGCCAAGGTAGCCGAGCTTGCCGAGCTCGCGGTAGAGCTCACGCGGGAAGCGCCGGTGCCGGCTGGCGTCATCGAGCTCGGCGCGGTGCCGCTCGCCGAACGTCGCCAGCTCGGCCGCTGTCGCCTCGATCCAGGCCGCCCGTCCCGGGTCGGCCCCCAGTGTCGGGTACATCGCGGTACTCCCTCTCCTCAGGGCCCCAGCCGATGACCGGGGCACCCGCCCGCACGCGGGCGATGCCGCCCGCCCGCACGGCGGCCACAGCACCCGCCCGCACGGCAGCCGCTCGCATTCAGAACACCAGCCCAACCCGCTCGCCCGCGGCCGTGGCCGTGAACCGTTCCAGTCGCAGCGCGCTGATGTCGACGCTGGTGATGTCCCCGGTGCGGATCTGCTCGGCGGCCAGGCGCCCGATCTCAGGTGCCTGCATCAGCCCGTGCCCGGAGAAGCCGCAAGCGTTGATCCAGGTCGGCGCCGCCGGGTCGGGGCCGAGGATGCCGTGAAGGTCCGGGCTGTTCTCATAGGTGCCCGCCCAGCAGCCGGACCGGTCGAGCGGCACGTCGGCCAGCCACGGGAAACGGGCGGTGCCGAGCGCGAGCGCTGTCTCCATCCACGGCCAGTCGACGCTGACGTCGTAGCCGTCCGGCTGGTCCGGCCGCGCCACACCGAACAGCAGCCGCAAACCCTCGCTGCGCACGTACACGCCGCGACCGAGGTCGATGGTCATGGGCAGCCGGCCGGGCAGCGCGCCAGGCGCGGTGGCGTAGATGTTGCGCCGGGAGTGCACGACCGGGACGGTCAACCCGGCCAGCGCGGCCACCTCGCCCGCCCAGCCCCCGGCCGCGTTGACAAGGTACCGTGCCCGGCAGGCCAGGCCCCCCGCGGTCACCGACCAGCCGTCCTTGCTGGGCTCGATCGCGCTGACCCGGTGGCGGTAGCGGACCTGGGCCCCCGCCGCCTGCGCCATCTCGAGGTAAGCGCGGGTGGCCAGGTGCGGGTCGACCACGCCGTCAGCAGGGCCCCAGGTGGCGCCCGCGATGCCGTCAGCGGCAAACGGCGTGATCCGCGCCGCCGCTGCGACGTCCAGCACGTCGACCGGGATCCCGTGCGCGCGCTGCAGCTCGACCGCGGCCAGCTGCGCTGGCCACTGCGCGTCCGGCACCAGCAGCAGGTAGCCGGTGGGCCGGTAGCCGACATCGAGGCCGTGGCCGGCGGGGAACGAGCGGAACGCGCAGATGCTGCGCCACGACATCTCGATGTTGAGCGGATCCGCCCACTGGGACCGGATCGAGGCGAACGACCGCCCGGTGCTTCCCTCGGCCGGGCCGCCGAAGGCCTCGACCACGAGGACCCGGAGGCTCGCCCGGGTGAGGTGATAGGCGCAGCTGGCGCCCACCACGCCAGCCCCGACGACGATCACGTCCGCGCTGGTGCTCCTGCTCATCGGGGCTCCTGACCGTGCCGTCCCGCTGTGACACGACGCTAAGCGCGCCCGCCCGCCGGGGCTTCGGCGCCAGCGCGGAAGAAACCTCCCCGTCTTCCGACAAATGTCGAATCCGCCTGCCCGTTCGCGCGGGCCGGCCCCGTCACCCGCCGTCCAGCCAACGCCGCCCCGCCG
>JASHPR010000153.1 GCA_030038015.1 Streptosporangiaceae bacterium | reverse complement strand
CGCCCGGCCGCCGCCTGCGGGCCGTCCCCGACGCACTGCTCCCAGTCGACGACCCCGGCAGTCCCCTCCATGTCGCTGGACACGAAGATCTTCATACCTGCCTCCGCTTCCGGACCTCGAACGTCTCATCATCGGCGGTCATCACGGCATAGCTGGCCCCGGCGATCGTGGAGGCGCCGCCGTGCCGGCCGTCCGGGGCCAGGCAGAGGGCCTGCAGCGGGCTGCGGAAGTCGTCCGGCAGTTCCAGCGTCTCGGCGAGCCCGGCGGCGCAGGCGTCTTCGGGGCTGGCACCGGCCGCGAGCGCGTGCAGCACCGACCGCGCGGTGGTGCCGCGGATCGCCAGCTCACCGCGGCCGGTGCAGGCGGCGCCGCCCACGGCGTTGTCGCAGTAGTTGCCCGCACCGATGATCGCCGAGTCGCTGACCCTGCCCGGGTACTTCCAGGGGTACCCGCTGGTGCTCACGCCGACGGCGAGGTTGCCCGCGGCGTCGAGGGCGAGCACGTTGACGGTGTCCCAGGGGCCGCCGGGCACCGGCATCGACGCGAGCCGTTCCAGCACCCGCTCGCGGTACGCGCGCTCGCCGGGGCCGTGCCTGGCCTCCGCGGCGTCGATGCCCGCGGCGGACAGGCCCCGCCGCCACATCTGCACGGCCTCGTCGGTCAGGGTCGGCCCGCGCTCGATGCCGGCCTCGTCGGCGAAGCGCTCGGCGCCGGCGCCGACGAGCAGGAGATGCTGCGGCAGCCGTTCGCAGACGGCCCGCGCGATCGAGATCGGGTGGGGGAAGCCGGACACCGCGGCCACAGCCCCGGCCCGGCGGGTCGCCCCGTCCATGATCGAGGCGTCCAGCTCCACCTCGCCGAGCAGGTTCGGCAGCCCGCCCACGCCGACGTAGTGGTCGGCCTCGTTGGACTCGACGACGCGAACCGCGGCCTCGACGGCGTCCATGGCGCTGGCACCGGCGCGGAGCAGGTCTACGCCTGCCGCCAGGCCGACCTCGCCCCGCTCGCTGGCGATCATCAATGGCGTTATGGCCGGTCCTCCTGATCGGGCTCGGGGTGTCACGGGCCAGCCTAGGGAAAAGGCCGGGCTGGCTGCGAGACCAGCACCGATTGTCGACGAAACAAACCTTTGTCCTAGCTTATGGGAGGGCAAGGCTGTAACGTTGCGCGGCATGCGGTATGTAGTGGTTGGCTGCGGTGCGATCGGCGGCACCGTGGCCGCCGGGCTGGTCCGGGACGGCCGCGACGTGCTGGTCAGCGACGCCGACCCGGCCGTGGTCGCGGCCATCAACGAACGCGGCCTGAAGATCGAGGGACCGGTCGAGAACTTCACCGTCGGCGTGCCCGCGGTGCTGCCGGCCGACCTGCCGGAGCGGCTGGACGGGCCCGTGCTGGTGGCGGTCAAGTCGCAGCACACCGGCGCGGCCGCCGCGGCCCTCGCCGGACGGGTGCAGGGCGACGGCTTCGTGGTCTCGCTGCAGAACGGCCTGAACGCCGAGCAGCTCGCGGAGGCGGTCGGGCCGTCGCGCGTCGTGGAGGCCTTCGTCAACTTCGGCGCCGACGTGACCGCGCCCGGGGTGGTGCTGCGCGGCAGCCGGGAAACGTTCCTGATCGGCGAGATCGACGGCACGGTCTCCGAGCGGGTCAAGGCCCTGGCCGCGGACATCGCGGACGCCGAGGTCACTGAGCACATCATGGGCTACCTGTGGGGCAAGGAGGCCTACGGCGCGATGCTGGCCGCCATCGCGGTCAGCGACCTCTCGATCGCCGACGGCCTCGAGGACCCGGCCTACGCCCCGCTGCTGGTCGCCGTGGCCAGGGAGGTGCTGGACCAGGCCCCGGTCACCCCGATGCCGTTCGACGGGTTCGACCCGGACGACCTGGAAGGGTCCCTGGCCCCGCTGGTCGCGTTCAACCGGCGCTCGGCCAAGACCCACTCCGGCATCTACCGGGACCTCATGGTGCGCCACCGCCCGACCGAGGTTCCCGCGCACCTCGGCGGGCTGGAAGGACCGATGCTGCGCCGGGTGGTCGAGCTGATCACCGAGATCGAGCAGGGCCGCCGGACCTGCGAGCGGCCGAACCTTGACCTCCTTGCCGCCTACGAACGTCTTGAACGCCTCGCCCGGCCGCTCAACGCGGTCGCCACGGTGATCGGGGCGCCGCGGCGCGCGGCCGACGGCCCGCTGGCCGGCCGCCCGGTGGGCATCAAGGACATCATCGCGGTGGCGGGCGTGCCGACCCGGTGCGGCAGCCCGGCGAGCGACCCCGCGCCGGCCGCCAGCGACGCGGAGCTGGTGCGCAGGCTGCGCGCCGCCGGCGCCGAGGTGTTCGCCACCACCCAGTGCCTGGAGTTCGCCGCTGGCTTCGCGAACCCGGAGATCGGTGACACCCGCAACCCGCGCGACCCCTCCAAGACCTCGGGCGGGTCGTCGGGCGGCTCGGCGGCGCTGGTCGCCGCCGGCGTGTGCGACCTGGCCATCGGGACCGACACCGGCGGGTCGGTGCGGATCCCCGCCGCGTACTGCGGCGTCGTCGGGCTGAAGCCGACCTACGGGCTGCTGCCGGCGGACGGGGTGTTCCCGCTGTCGCTCACCTGCGACCACGTGGGAACGCTGACCGCCACCGTCTCCGGCGCCAGGGAACTGCTCACGGTGCTGGCCGACCGGGCCGACCTGGTCGGCCTGGCGCAGTCGGCGGACCTGGTCGGCCCGCCAGACGTGACGGAAATGGCGGACCTGGCCAGCCTGGCCGACCCGGCTGACCTGGCCGACCTGGCCAGCCCGGCCAGCCCGCCGGACCCGGACGAGGTCCCCGGTGACCTGGCCGCGCTTGCCGCCGGCCAAAGTCCCTCCCCGCGGCCGGCGGCGGACGGCCGGCCAGCGACCTACACGGTGGGCGTCCTGGCCGCGCAGCTCACCGACCCCACGGTGACGCCTGAGGTGCGCGACGCGGTCACCGCGGCGCTCTCGGCGCTGGCCGAAGCGGGGTGGGAGGTGCGGGAGGTGACCGCGCCCTGGCTCGGCGAGCTGGCCACCTGGGAGGAGGTGCTGGCCGTGATCGTCGCCAGGGAGGCGTCCCTGGTGCACGCCGGGCGGGACCAGGGCCGGTACGCCGAGGGCACCCGCGCGCTGCTCAGTTACGGCGCGTCGGTCGGCGAGGACTCCTTCGTCGCGGCGCTCCGGCAGCGCGACGCCCTGACCGACGCGATCGACGCGAGCCTGGACGGCGTCGACGTCCTCGCCGGACCGACCGTCGGCTACCAGGCCCCGGAGCAGGACCCGCCGTTCGGCGTCGGCGAGGACAGCGGGGAAGGCCGGTTCACCGGCCCGTACAACCTCACCGGCCACCCGGCGATCTCCATCCCCGTGCCAGCCGCCGGCCTGCCGGCCGGGCTCCAGCTCGCCGGCCGGCGCGGCCAGGACCTCGCCCTGCTCCGGGTCGCCGAAGCCGCGGAGCACGTGATCGCACCCCCAGCGAAGGAGAGCTGAACGATGGCAACGAAGGTGACCCGCCGCACGATCGACCTCGCCGGCCTTGACGTCCCGCTGGTCGAGGCCAGCGGAAGCGAGGACGGCCCGCTGCTCACGGTGGTCGCGGGGGTGCACGGCTGTGAGTACGCGTCGATGGACGGCGTGCGACGGTGGACGCGCAGCCTGGAATCCCGCGAACTGCGCGGCCGCGTCCGGGCCGTGCCCGTGCTGAACCTGCCCGCGTTCCACGGCCGCACCCCGTTCGCCGTTCCCGACGACGGCAAGAACCTCAACCGCTGCTTCCCCGGCGACCCGGCGGGGACCCTGGCCGACCGGCTGGCGTATGCGGTGTTCACCCAGCTCATCACCGGCTCCGACGCGCTGATCGACGCGCACTGCGGCGACATGGTCGAGGCCCTGGAGCCGTTCGCGATCTACGACGCGGGACCGAGCGAGGCCAGGGCCCGCGAGATGGCCACCGCTTACGGGCTGCCCTACGTCATCAGGCAGGAGCCCGGCCCCGACCGGGCCGTCGGCGGCACCACCAGCTCGTCGGCCGCCGAGATCGGCATCCCGGCGATCATCGCCGAGTCCGGGGAGTGCGGCCTGGTGCAGGAGGAGGCCGTCGCCCGGCACGTCCGCGGGCTCGACGGGGTCCTCGCGCTGCTGGGCATCGCCGACCGGCCGGAGGATGCCCCGGAGCCGTCGCCGACCTACCTCAGCCGCTTCACCTGGATGCGCTCCGAGCGCGGAGGCTGGTGGGCGCCTACCGTCCGCACCGGGGAGCAGGTCAGGGAGGGGCAGGTGATCGGGACCATCACCACCCTGGACGGCTCCCAGGTGCTGGAGACCATCACTGCGCCAGCGGACGGCGTCCCGATCTTCATCACCAGCTCCCCCGCCGTGGCCGACGACGGCCTGCTCCTCGGCCTGGGCGTCGTGTAGCCCGCCAACCCGGCGACGGCCTGCTCCCCGCCCGGGCGTCGTGCAGCCCGCCAACCCGGCGACGGCCTGCTCCCCGCCGGGGCGTCGTGCAGCCCCCGGCCCTCCCAGCCTGCAACGCGGCCTGGCCACCACACCGTTCCTTCTTGATCATCGCGACTTTTACTTCGCTCGAGTCATGTGCGGGTGTTTTATACCGGTATGTGACTACCGACGGGAGTAAAAGTGGAGATGATCACGGCTGGGCGCGTGGGGGTGGCCATGGCTGGATGCGCCAACGGGAGGCCATGTCAAGGCACAAAGGCAACAAAAACGACGCGCGCAAATGAGGGTGAGTTAGGCGTTGAGCACCTAATAGGGCTGATATCGTCCTACCGCGAAGGCACTGCGGCTCGGGCCGCCGGGGGCGGGCAAGGAGAGCGCCCCGGACATGTCATCGGCTCGGAAGGTCAACGTGACCCTCGCCGTCTGCGCCCTTGCCGCGGGGTTCTGCGCCACGCTCGGCGTGCTGACCGTGCTGCGCAGCCGGCCCGCCACCGGAACCCGCGGCACGGGCGCGGTAGTGCTGCCCACCGGGACCAGGGCCGCGCCGGGCCGCGCGGCAGGCCAGCCATCGCCGGCGGCTCTCGACGGCCAGTGGCTCGCCTACTCCGACAGGTCCACGTGCGCCGACTGGGCGGGCGGCGACGGGGTGTCCGCGATCAGGCTGAACCCGTCGCAGGTCGCCTGGTTCTTCGCGGACACCTACCTGGGCCCGGCCGGGCCCGCCATCGGCTTCTCGCGCCTGAGCGGGTTCGTGCACAACTCGGTTGTGGTGCAGACCACGTCCGGGCACAGCTCCCGGCTGGTCACGCTTACCGGCGGCGGCGCCTGCTCCGGCCCCGGCGACCCCGGGCCCGGGGCGCAGTCGGTGGTGCAGCCGCCCGGTGCGACGTCGGGCCAGCGGGAGTGGGACGCCGACGGGATCCGGGTCGGCGGAACCGTGGTGAAGTTCTACAACGCCTACCAGCCCGGCCCGATCCCCTACGTCCCCGTGAGCACGGCGATCGCCAGCTTCGCGGTCAGCGAGCTCAGCGCCGACGGGCGGGGCCCGGCGTACGGCGGCGTGCTGAGGCCCGAGCTGATGCAGATCCCCTCTTACACCCCGCCCGGCGGCGGCACGCCGATCATATGGGGGTCCGCGCTGCTCCCCGCCGGGCCAGGGGGGCGCACCGTCTACATCTACGGCTGGCAGAGCCCCGACCTGTCCAGCCAGGTTCGCGAGCTGTACCTGGCCAGGGCCAGCGCCGCCCAGCTGGCCGACTTCCCGGCCTGGCGGTTCTACGACGACGGCCAGTGGGCGCCGGGCCAGGACCTGGCCGCTCCCATCGAGCCAGCCAGCCAGGCCGGCCAGGGCCTCGACGTCCCGGCCGGCTTCAGCGTCGTCCGGATCGCCGGGCGGTACTGGCTGATCCAGGCGGCCGGGGCCGGGGATCCGGACATCGACGCCTACCCGGCGCCGGCGCCGTGGGGGCCGTTCGCCTGGGACCAGGGCATCGTGCTGTACCGGGCGCCGGGCATCGGGCTTACCGCGGCCGACGACTACCGGATCCTCTACGAGGCCCGCGCCGAGCCTGCCCTGTCCACCGCCAGCACCCTGGTGATCAGCTACAACGTCAACTCGGAGGCGGTCACCGCCGGCTGCGTCGCGATGGCCCACTACACCAACGCGATGACCCAGCCCAGGTTCATCGCGGTGCCCAGGTCGGACTTCGGGGCTGCGGGCCGTGGCGGGGAGCCGGCCGTCGCCGCACCCGCGGACTACCCCGCCATCACCCAGCAGGACCCGGCGCAGTGGTTCAGCGCCTGGTCGTTTCCTGGCGGCTGCCCGCCGGTGCCCGCCGTGTCCGGGGTCACCGCGCAGCCGGGCGGCGCCGCGGGGACCGTCCGGCTGGCGTGGCCGTCGGCAGGGCTCGGCCTGTGGTACCGCGTCTACCTCAGCACCGCGCCGGGAACCTGGGTGAGGGTGCGCACGGTCCCGGCGCCGGGGGTCACCGTCACCGGGCTCGCCAGCGGGCTGACGTACGAGTTCGAGGTCGTGGCCGTCAACGCCTACCGCAGCGCCGGCCCGGCCGCGTTCGTCACGGCGCGGGCGTCCTGACGCCGCCGGCCCGCCGCCGGCCGGCAACACCGCTGGCCGCCAGAACGCGCGGCGTTTAGCGGGCAGGGGCCGTGGCAGTAACTCTGACGTGACGACAACCGAACCCGCCGCCAGCCTCGTCAGCCTGCACGTGAATGGCGCGACCTGGCAGCTGACCATCGACAGCAGGACGACGCTGCTCGATGCGCTGCGCGAGACCATCGGGCTGACCGGGTCGAAGAAGGGCTGCGACCACGGCCAGTGCGGAGCCTGCACGGTCCTGGTCGACGGCCGCCGGGCGAACAGCTGCCTGCTGTTCGCCGTCGCGATGGAGGACGCCGAGATCACCACCATCGAGGGCCTCGCTGGCCCGGACGGCACGCTGCACCCGTTGCAGCGGGCCTTCGTCGACCGGGACGCCCTGCAGTGCGGCTACTGCACGCCGGGCCATGTCTGCTCGGCGGCCGGGATGCTCGGCGAGGCGGCCGCGGGCTGGCCGAGCGCGGTCTCGCCCAGCCTGGTCCCGGACGGCGACGGCGGCGAGGGCGACGGCCACTCCGCCGCGGTGGCCCTCGACGCGGCCGAGGTGCGCGAGCGGATGAGCGGCAACCTGTGCCGCTGCGGCGCGTACGTCAACATCGTCGCCGCGATCCTGGACGCCGCGCCCGGCGGGCAAGCCGGGGGAGGCGGGGGAGCCGGGGGCCGCGCGGAAGGCGCCGGAGGCAGGGGAGGCCGGGCATGAGGCCGTTCCGGTACCAGAGGCCGGCCGATGCCGCGGGCGCGGTCGCCGCCGTGGCGGCCGACGGCGACGCCGTTTTCCTCGGCGGCGGCACCAACCTGGTGGACCTGATGAAGCTCGGAGTCGAAACGCCCGGCCTGCTGGTCGACGTAACCCGGCTGCCCCTGAACCGCATCGAGCCGACCGCGGGCGGCGGCCTGCTGATCGGCGCCGGGGTGCGCAACAGCGACCTGGCCGCGGACCCCCGGGTGCGCGCCGGCTACCCGGTGCTGGCCCAGGCGCTGCTGGCCGGCGCCTCCGGGCAGCTGCGGAACATGGCCACGGTCGGCGGCAACCTGCTGCAGCGCACCCGCTGCCTGTACTTCCAGGACGTCACCAAGCCGTGCAACAAGCGGCGGCCGGGCAGCGGCTGCCCCGCACGCGGCGGCGACCACCGCAACCTGGCCATCCTCGGCACGTCCGAGCACTGCATCGCGACGCACCCCTCCGACATGGCCGTGGCGCTCGCCGCGCTCGGCGCCGTGGTGCACGTCCACGGCGCCGCCGGGCCGCGGGCCATCAACCTGGACGAGCTGTACCGGCTACCCGGCGGCGAGCCGGACCGGGACACCACGCTCGCCCGCTCCGACCTGATCACCGCCGTCGAGCTGCCGCCGCTCGGCTTCGCCGCCCGCTCGGCCTACCGCAAGGTGCGCGACCGGGCGTCGTATGCGTTCGCCGTGACCTCCGTCGCCGCCGCCCTCGACACCGACGGGGGGACGGTGCGCGACGTGCGCCTGGCCCTGGGCGCGGTCGCCCCGGTGCCCTGGCGCGCCCGCCGCGCCGAGCAGGTGCTGCGCGGCCAGCCGGCCACCGAGGAGAACTTCCGCCGCGCGGCGGACGCCGAACTCGCGATCGCGGCGCCGCTGCGCGACAACGCGTTCAAGGTGCCGCTCGCCAGCAACGTCGTGACCGCCGTCCTTTCGCGGCTCGCCGGGAGCGCCCGATGAACGCCACGCCGGGGACGCAGCAGGCCCGCCCCGCGACCAGGATCGACGGCCCGGACAAGGTCACCGGCCGGGCGCGTTACGCATTCGAGCACCGGGTCAGCGGTGCCGCCTACGTCTGGCCGATCCAGTCCACGATCGCCAAGGGCCAGATCTTGAACGTTGACGCCAGCGCCGCGCTCGCGTTGCCCGGCGTGCTCGCCGTGCTCACCCCGGACAACGCGCCGCGGCTGGCCGGCGACGACCCCGAGCTCGCGCTGTTCCAGTCCCGCGCGGTGGCCTACCGCGGCCAGCTCATCGCCGCCGTGGTCGCCGCCACCCTGGAGACCGCGCGGGCGGCGGCCGGCCTGGTGCGGGTCGGCTACGAGCAGGCCGGCCACGACGTGACGCTGACGCCGGACCACCCCGGGCTGTACAAGCCGGACCACGTGAACCCGAACTTCGCCACCGACACCGAGGCCGGTGACCCGGACGGGGCGCTCGCCGCCGCCCCGGTGTGCATCGACAGGACGTACCGGACGCCCGGCGAGCACAACAACCCGATGGAGCCGCACGCCACGATCGCCTCCTGGGACGGCGGCGAGCTGACGCTCTACGACTCCGACCAGGGGCCGTCCATGGCGGCCAGGGTGATCGCCGGCGTGTTCGGCCTGCACCCGGACCAGGTCCGCGTCATCGCCGAGCACGTGGGCGGCGGGTTCGGCGCGAAGGGCGGCCCGCGGCCCAACGCCGTCATCGCGGCGATGGCCGCCAAGGCCGTCGGCCGGCCGGTCAAGTGCGCGCTCACCCGGCAGCACATGTTCGCGGTGGTCGGGCACCGGGCCCCGTCGATCCAGCGGGTCAGGCTGGGCGCCGGCCGGGATGGCCGCCTCACCGCGATCGCGCACGACGTCATCGGGCAGACCTCGACGATCAAGGAGTTCGCCGAGCAGACCGCGGTGGCAACCCGGCACATGTACGCGGCGCCGAACCGCCGCACCACGCACCGGCTGGCCAGGCTCGACGTTCCCACGCCGGCCTGGATGCGCGCGCCCGGCGAGTGCCCGGGCATGTTCGCGCTCGAGTCGGCCATGGACGAGCTGGCGATCGCCTGCGGCATCGACCCGGTGGAGCTGCGGATCCGCAACGAGCCGGATGCCGAGCCGGAGACCGGCAAGCCGTTCTCGTCGCGGAACCTGGTCGCGTGCCTGCGCGAGGGCGCCGCGTGGTTCGGCTGGGACGGCCGTGACCCCGCGCCGGGGACCAGGCGGGACGGGCCGTGGCTGACCGGGACGGGCGTGGCGGCCTCCACCTACCCGGCCCGCGCCATGGCGTCGCAGGCGCGGGCCAGCGTCGATGAGTCCGGCCGCTACCAGGTGGCGATCGCCGCCGTGGACATCGGCACCGGCGCCCGCACCGCGCTGCTGGCGGTCGCCGCCGAGGCGCTCGGCGTGCCCGCCGGCCAGGTCACGGTGCACATCGGCGACAGCGCGCTCCCCCAGGCGTTCATCGCCGGCGGCTCGATGGGCAACGCGTCGTGGAGCTGGGCGGTCACCGCCGCCTGCCAGGCGCTGCGCGAGCAGATCCGGGCCCGCGACGGCGCGATACCGCCGGGCGGGCTTTCCGCGCAGTCGGCCACCGGGGACGCGGTCCGCGCGCTGCCCGACCACGCCAGGTACTCGTTCGGCGCCCAGTTCGCCGAGGTCAGGGTCGACGCCGACACCGGGGAGGTGCGGGTGCCCCGGCTGCTCGGCGTGTTCGCCGCCGGCCGCATCGTGGTCCCGGCGATGGCCAGGTCCCAGTTCATCGGCGGGATGACCATGGGGCTGTCCATGGCGCTGCACGAGGAGAGCACGATCGACCCGAGGTTCGGCGACTACCCCAACCACGACCTGGCCAGCTACCACATCGCGGCCAACGCCGACGTGGGCGACATCGACGCCCGGTGGATCGACGAGGACGAGCCCGAGCCCGGGCCGGCCAGGGCCAAGGGGATCGGCGAGGTCGGCATCGTGGGCACCGCCGCCGCCATTGCCAACGCCGTGTACCACGCCACCGGGATCCGCGTCCGCGAGCTGCCGATACGGCTGGACAAGCTGCTGCGCTGAGACGAACCCTTTTCATCCGCCCTCGCGCCAGGAGTACGCGGGCAGCCATGGGACGATGAAAAGGGTTCGATGTAACGCGCGGGCTCCTCCAGGGACTGAATGGCGCACTGCCATTCAGTCACAATGAGGAGGAACGCATGAATGCCCCGAAGTTCCCCGCCCGTCTCGGAGGCGCGGTGCTGGCCGCCGCGGCGCTCGCCGCGGCGGCCGCGCTCGCCGGGCCCGCGGCGGCCACCGCCGCCACCGCCACCGCGCAGCCGCAGTACCTCCCCGGCGCCGCCCGGGCGGTGTTCGTACAGACCGACAACCTGGCGGGCAACCAGGTCGTCGCCTACCACCGGGCCGCCGACGGCACGCTGACCCTGGCCGGCACGTACGCCACCGGCGGGCTGGGCGGCCAGCTCGCCGGGTCCGTGGTCGACCACCTCTCCTCGCAGGGGTCGCTGAGCTACGACCCGGGGCCGGGGCTGCTGTTCGCGGTGAACGCCGGCAGCGACACCGTGTCGGTGTTCGCGGCCAGCGGCGACCGGCTGCAGCTGCGCCAGGTCACCAGCTCCGGCGGCGCGTTCCCGGTGAGCGTCGCCGTCCGCGGCGGCCTGGTCTACGTGCTGAACGCGCTGGACGGCGGCTCGGTGCAGGGCTACCGGGTGAGCCAGGGCCTGCTGGTCCCCATCCCGGGGTCGGCCCGGCAGCTCGGCCTGAACCCGGCCGCGTCCCCCCAGTTCACCAACACGCCGGGCCAGGCCGCGTTCTCGCCGGACGGGACGCAGCTGATCGTGACCACCAAGGCCAACGGCAACGACATCGACGTGTTCGCCGTCCGGCCGGACGGCACGCTGTCCCCGTCGCCGGTGGTGAACCCCGAGCCGGGCACCGTGCCGTTCGCGATCGCCTTCGACCCGGCCGGCCACCTGGTCATCGCCGACGCGGGCACGAACGCGCTGTCCACGTTCGCGCTCAGCCCGGAGGGAACGGTGACGGAACTCGACTCGCTCGGCAACGGGCAGTCGGCCACGTGCTGGGTCACGACCGACGGCAGCCTGGAGTTCGCGTCGAACGCGGGCAGCGCCACGGTCAGCGGTTACACCGTGAGCCCTGGCGGCCAGCTCTCGCTCATCGGCCAGACCGCTACCGACCCGGGCACGGTCGATTCCGCCGTCACGCCGAGCGGCCGTTTCCTGTACGTGCAGACCGGCGGCAACGGGATCGTCGACGAGTTCGCCGTGGGCGGCGGCGGCGCGCTCACCGAGATCGGCAACGTGACCGTCGCAGGGGCCGCTGGCGGTGAAGGGATCGTGGCTCCCTGATGGCGAACGAACCGTGGCTCCCTGATGGCGAACGAACCGTGGCTCCCTGATAAGGCGGCCTAAGCTGGCAGCGGTGGATCAGGAAACGGACGCAGAACTGCTCGGCCGTCTGCGCGCGGGCGACGAGCGGGCCTTTGTCACCCTGGTCCGCCGCTACCAGGCTGCCATGCTCCGCCTGGCCGCCTGCTACGTCCCGAGCGTGGCCGTCGCCGAGGAGGTCGTCCAGGACACGTGGCTGGGCGTGCTCCGCGGCATCGGCGGGTTCGAGGGACGCTCGTCGTTCCGGACCTGGCTGTTCCGGATTCTGGTGAACCGGGCCAGGACCGCGGGCGCGCGGGAGCGCCGCAGCGTCACCATCGGCGACGCCGGGCCCGCGGTGGACGGGTCGCGGTTCGACGGCACCGGCCACTGGGCGGTCCCGCCCGAGCGCTGGGTGGACGAGGCGGACGACCGGGTCGACGCGGCTAAGCTGGCCGACCGGCTGCGCGCGGCCATCGACGAGCTGCCACCGCGCCAGCGCGAGGTCGTCACGCTGCGCGACGTCGAGGGCCTGAGCAGCGGGGAGGTGTGCAGCGTGCTGGACATCAGCGAGAGCAACCAGCGGGTGCTGCTGCACCGGGGCCGGAGCCGGCTGCGCCAGGCGCTCGAGACCGAGTTCGGGAGGGCGTGAGCATGCTCCCGAAACTGCGCCTGCGCCGCAGGGACGTAGTCTGCCAGCAGGCGGTCGAGCTGGTCACCGACTACCTGGAGGGCGCGCTCTCCCCGGCCGGCCGCCGCAGGTTCGAGGCGCACCTGGCCGGCTGCCCGCACTGCACCGAGTACCTTGCCGAGATGCGCGCGACCATCGAGCTCACCGGGCGGATCACCGCCGCAGACCTGACCCCGCAGATGCAGGACGAGTTCATCGCGCTGTACCGGCAGTGGCGCGCCGACCCCGCCGACGGCTCCGGCAGCCCCCGCGGCTCCGGCAGCCCCAGCGGCCCCGGCGGCTCCGGCAGGCCCGGCAGCCCCAATGGCTCCGGCAGACCCGACAGCCCCAGCGGCTCCGGCGGCCCCGGGGACGCGGGCGGACCAGGCGAGTAGCCGTGGACGCGGTGCTCAGCCCGGCAGCGCCCGCGGACCTGCGGCGGGTGGCCGAGATCTTCGCGCACTACGTCGAGACCAGCGTGGCCACCTTCGAGACCGCCCCGCCCACGGTCGCCGACTGGCAGCACAGGATGGGCACCCTGGCCGGCCTGGGCCTGCCGTTCCTGGTGGCCAGGGACGGCGGAGAGGTCGCCGGGTACGCCTACGCCAGCCCGTGGCGGCCGAAGCCCGCCTACCGGCACACGGTCGAGGACACGGTGTACCTCGACCCCGGCATGACCGGCCGCGGCCTCGGCCGCGCCCTGCTCGGCGAGCTGCTGGCCCGGTGCGCGCAGGCCGGCGCGCGGCAGGTGGTCGCGGTCATCGCGGACGCCGGCGCCGAGAGTGAGCCGTCGATCGCGCTGCACCGCTCGCTCGGCTTCACCGACGCCGGCCGGCTCACCGCCGTGGGCCGCAAGCAAGGCCGCTGGATCGACACCGTGCTCATGCAGCGCGGCCTGGCGGCCTGACCGAGCGCGGGCCGTGACCAATCCCGGGCCCCCGCCGCCGGGCTAAGCTGGCGCAGCGTGGCTGGACGCGGCACCGCGGCGACGGCCCTGCTGGAGCGGCAGGGCATCCCGCACCGGGTGCACACCTATTCTCACGACCCCCGGCACGAGTCGTATGGCATGGAGGCCAGCGAGGCGCTGCACGTTCAGGCAAGTCGCGTGCTGAAGACGCTCGTCGCCGACGTGGACGGCGCGCTGACCGTGGGAGTGGTGCCGGTCTCGGCCCAGCTCGACCTCAAGGCACTGGCCGCCGCGGCCGGCGGCAAGAGGGCCACGATGGCCGGCCCTGCCGCGGCCGAGCGGGCGACCGGGTACGTGGTCGGCGGCATCTCGCCGCTCGGCCAGCGCCGGCGGCTGCCCGTGGTGGTCGACGCGTCGGTGCTGGAGTTCCCGACCGTCTACTGCAGCGGCGGCCGCCGCGGCCTGGAGATCGAGCTCTCCCCCGCCGACCTGGTCCGTGCCGCGAACGCCACCGTCGCCCACATCGCCCGGTCGGCGTAGCGCCGCCGCCGCGCGGCACCGCCGCCCAGCCCAGCGCCGAATGTGGTCGCCGGCGGCTGTTCCAGCAACCGCCGGCGACCACGTTCCGTCCCCACGCGCGCCGCGCCCGCGCCGTCCGCGCGCATGCCCGGCACGTGAAGATCGCGGCCGCGGCCTATCCGCCCGGGCCTCGCCTGGGAATGGCGGGAGACCGCCGTGGCGTGCCGGGCGGCCCGGGCCTGCCTGCACGAGGCGGTGGCCACGCGGGGCCACGTGCTCCGCACGGCGGACTTCATCGCCACGCTCGCAGTGGAGGCGGCGGTGCACTATCTCGACCTGACCGCAGGGCTGCCCGCTGCCCCGGCCCCGGAGGCCGCCGCGCTCGGGCTGGTGCGGCGGGCCTCCGACGGCCTGCTCGGTGTGCCGTTGCGAGCCGGCTGGGGACGACCGCACGTACGCGCTCAAGGCACCGGCCGGGTGCCGGTGACCGAGGAGGAACGTCGTGCTATCGGGGAACTGGCCAGCTGGCTGCCATTGTTCGGCTAGCCGAACGGGCCGTCATGGGCCGAAACCGCCCGCAGCCGTTGCAGCAGGTCGTTTGCCAGGCGCACCATAACAAAACGGCGAACTGCTAAGACCGGGGAACGGCGGAACTCCGGATGGTGTTTGATGGGCCCTGGTTGCATTCGGTGATTCACTCGCGGCGTGCGCCGTGAAATCTTCAGAGCGGGTCTCCCGGCCTCCGGGGATCTGGCCCGGAAGTCCGTGCTCCGCCGCGGCAACCCGGGGCCCTCAGACGTGGGTCCCGGAGATCGTCTTGTAGGAGAAGGTACATGCCTCAGGGCACCGTGAAGTGGTTCAACGCCGACAAAGGTTACGGTTTCATCGCACCGGACGACGGCACGGCCGACGTCTTCGTGCACCACACCGCGATCCTGGCAGATGGCTTCCGCACTCTCCAGGAGAACCAGCGGGTCGAGTTCACCGCCGGCCAGGGCGCCAAGGGCCCGCAGGCTGAGCAGGTCCGCCCGATCTGACCCGTCGGCCGAGGCCACGCGGGGCGGCTTGATCGCGAGCCGCCCCGCGTTTCGTTGCCCGGGCGGCCACCACCGCGGCTGCCCACCCGGCCCAGCCGCCTAGCGCAGCCCAAGCCCGGCGCCACGACGCCAAGAACCCGGCCGGCCTTAGCGGTTGTGTGCGAAAAGTGCTGTCCCAGCAGCCATAAGCGCACACAGGCATCGCCGCGGCGCACCCGCGGCGCGGCGCACCGGTGGCCTGGCGCACCCCGCGGCGCGGCGCACCCGCGAGCGCGGCGCACACCTGGCACGGGCGCACCGGTGGCACGGGCGCATCCCTGGCACGCCAGCCGCAGCCTGCCACGCCGCCCGGAACTCCCGGATTCACCTCAAGCCCGGGCTGTGCCCCCGTGCGCGCGGCAGCGGCATCAGCCGATCGGCGCCAACAACTCCAACGACGCTAAAGGCTCGCTAAAGCGAGCACAACGTCTGGAGCATGTTATCGCCTAACTATTCACCTTTGCAGGGAATGTCGCGTACTACCTGCACATTGCAGCTGTAAAAAAGGGCGGTGCCGGGGCTTCGCCCGTGTTATAAATCCTGTCGTATCGCCGCTGCCTGCTATGCGACGAGGGACCAATGTATTGGCGAAAGAGATTCGTGTGCGCGTTGCCGGTGACAAGCAGCAAATTGCACCAGCCTGACCGGTTACCGCACTGCGTCGCCCGGTTGCGGCGGGAACGCCGCACACGCCAGCCTGCACACCGGCGGTGCGCAACGCGCCGGGCTCGCTGAAACACCCGGCGCCGCCAGTCGCGTGGCGGCGCCGCTCCCCCAGCGTGACAACGCGGCCAGGCGCGACCTCGGCGCGCAGGCCAGGAAGAGGTACAGATGAAAAAGTCCAGCAAGGCCTTACGAATGGCCCAGCCGCTTGCCGTCGTCGCGGTCTGGGCGGGCCTGCTGGGATACGTCATCCCCGCTGCCTTCTCGACTCCGCCTGCTGTCACCGCCACCGCGGCCTCCACGGCATCCCGCACGCATGCCGCGCACGGTCATGCGTCTGGCAGCACGCCCCGCCCGCAGGCCGGGCCCGGCAGCGCGCGCTCCGGTCTCCGGGACCGCAGCCCCGTGCCAGGCCGGCTGGCCCGCCAGGCGGAGAGCGCACAGGTGCGGGTGATCCAGGTGGCTCTGCGGCCGCACCGGGTAACGGTGACGCTCGGCCGCCAGGCCCTGTGGCGCAACCAGTCCTTCGCCACCGTTACGCCGTATCGCGTGGTACGCGCGGGCACCTGGACGGTTCGTGCCGTTGGCGCCAGCGAGCGGGCGACCGCACGGGTGACCCTGCTCCCCGGGACGGCGACCACCCTGGTTGTGCTCGATAGCCACGGCAGCCTCGCGCTCAGCCTCAGCGCACGGGGCGGCCGCGTGGACGTCGGGAAGCCCGCCGCCAGGGCTGCCTTCATGCCCAGCGGATCCGCGCCGAAGCCCGGCCGGTCCCCTGTTCCGTGGCTGGCGGTGGGTGGTGCCGGCGTGCTCCTGGGCATCGCCGGGGCGGCCAGGCTTCGCCAGCTCCGCTGGGCCAGGCGTGTTGCCGCGCACGTCCGCTGACGCCGTTATGCTTCGCGGACATGATCGTGCTCGTGGGCGGGGTGGCGGGCAGCGGCAAGACGACGGTCGGCGCCCTGCTCGCCAGCAGGCTGCACTGGCCCTTTGCCGACGCCGACGGGTTCCACCCGCCCGCGAACGTCGCCAAGATGCGGTCTGGCGTCCCGCTCACCGATGCTGACCGCCAGCCGTGGCTGCACGCGATCGCCGATTGGATGGATGAACGTATCGCCGCGGGCGAATCCGCCGTGGCCGGCTGCTCGGCGCTGAAGCAGAGCTACCGCGACCAGCTGCTCACCGGTCGCCCGGCAGCCCGGCTGGCCTTCCTGGAGATCAGCCGGGAGCTCGCGCACGCCAGGCTGGCCGCCAGGCATGGCCACTTCTTCACCGCGGCGCTGCTGGACAGCCAGTTTGCCGAGCTCGACCCGCCGGAAGAAACACAGCAGGTGATCGTGCTCGATGCGGGCCAGAATCCGGACCAGATCGTGGCCGAGATCATCGGCCGCCTCGGGCTGACGGCCGGCCCGCCCTGACGGGAGTGGATCGGCCGGCGCGGCCCGGCGGCCTGGCCAACGCCGGCGGCCACTCGCTTCGCCGGCAGCGGCCCTGCCCGCCCCGGAGCGCCCCGGTTCGCCCGCCGCGAACCCAGCCCGGCGGGCAAGCGAGGCCGCCGGGTCACCGGGCAGTCCCCGGCGCCAGCGGCCGGCGCCATCGGTCCCCGGCGCCCTCTATCCCGAATATGAGATACCTTTAGAAATATGAACGACGAGGAGCCGGCCGGCCTGGGCCCGGAAGGCGACCCGGGTCACGACCCGGAAGAGCCGCTGCCGCTGCTGCCCGGCTTCCGGGAGATGGCGCTGCGCCGCATGGCGGCGCAGCGCCGCCGCCTGGTCACCGAGCTGGCTGCCGAGCGCCAGGCCGCCGGGCTGTCCCAGACCGAGGTGGCAGCGCGCATGGGCACCTCGCAGTCGGCGGTGGCCAGGCTGGAGTCAGGCACGGCGGACGCGCGCGCCTCGACGCTGGAGCGTTATGCCGCCGCGATCGGCTGCCAGATCACCTGGCGGCTGCAAGGCTCCGCGGCCACAGGATCCGCGCGCGGGGGATCCGCGGCGGCACGGCGAGGGGACGCACCGGGTGATGGTTCTGTCAGCAGCTAGTTCGTTCCCGCCCCCGGAGGTGCCGCCGGATCCTGGCTTCCCGCCCCGGCCCGGCTGGCCGCAGCCGCCTGAGGTCCCGCCCCGGCCCGGCTACCCGCCGCCGGCGGTGCCGTCCCGCCTCGGCGCCCCGACCCCGCCGGCCCGGCTCTGGCCCGATCGTTCATCGTGGCCGGGCCAGGTGTACGAGCGCCTCTTCGAGCGGCGGATCGTGCTGGCGCACGGCGAACTGGACGACGAGGCGGCAACCAGCCTGTGCGCCCAGCTGCTGATGCTGGATGCCGAGCGTTACGAGCCGATCCGCCTCGAGATGCAGGGCCTGACCGCCGAGCTCGCTGCCGCGCTGACGGTCATGGGGGTTCTTGACGTCCTCCGCGTCCCCGTGCACGCCTACGCGGGCGGCCAGGTAAGCGGCCCGGCGCTGGGGGTCCTCGCGTCGGCCGCCGAGCGCCGCGCCTACCCGAACGCGGTGTTCGTGCTGTCCGAGCCGCGGCTCGGCTTCGAGGGGAGCGCGGCGTCGCTCCGTTCCCACGAGGAGCAGGTCAGGACGATGCTGGACGCGCTCTACCTGCGGCTGGCCAGCGTCACGGGCCGTGAGGTGGACGAGATCCGCGCCGATGCCAGGCGTGGCCGGTACCTCACCGTGGACGAGGCGATCGCTTACGGGCTGATCCAGGAGCAGGCCACCGCCCGGTGACCTGAGCCCGGCCCGGCAGTCCGGGTGATCCGCCGCCGGGCTCGCCCCAGGCCCGCGCGATCCGGGCCTTCCGGCTGTGATCCGCCGCCCGCGCCCGCGTAGTCCGGGTGGTGCCAGTACCGGGATAACCGGGCTCTCGGTACCCGGATCGCTGCCGCAGCAGGCTGGCTGCATGACAGACACAGCAACAAGCCAGCTCGCGGGCGGTCAGCAAGCGAGCCCCATGGGCGGCAGGCGGGCGCTGGCCCGCACCGCCGTACCGGGCCCCGGGCACCCGGCCAGGCCGGGGGCGCTGCTCGCCGTCGTCCTCACCGGGCAGCTGATGGCCGTCATCGACGTGTTCATCGTCAATGTCGGGCTGCCCACCATCCATGCCCGCCTGCACGCGTCAGGGGCCAGCCTGCAGCTCATCGTGGCCGGATACACGGTCGCATACGCGGTGCTGCTGGTCACGGGGGCACGCCTTGGTGCGATCCTCGGCTACGCCAGGATGTTCCTGTCCGGCACGGCGGTCTTCACGCTCGCATCCCTCGGCTGCGGCCTGGCCGGGACGGCCGGCCAGCTCATCACGCTGCGCTTCGTACAGGGCGCAGGCGCGGCCATGATGATCCCGCAGGTGCTGAGCCTCATCCAGCGTGGATTTGCTGGCGAGGCGCGGGCCCGCGCGATGACCTTCTACTCCGCGGTGCTCGCCTGTGGTGCGCTGCTGGGCCAGATAGCCGGCGGTCTGCTGGTCAGCGCGGACGTGGCGGGCACGGCATGGCGGCCGCTCTTCCTCGTGAACGTGCCGATCGGGCTTGCGCTGCTGGCGGCCGGGCTGCGCTGGCTGCCGCGCCCGGGCGGCGAGCCAGGCAGCGGCGGGCCCGGGCAAGGGCACCTCGACCTGGCCGGGGTGGCCACGCTGGGCCCGACGGTGCTCGCGTTCGTGCTGCCGCTCGTGCTCGGCCAGGAGGATCACTGGCCGGCCTGGGGCTGGGCGTGCCTGGCAGCCAGCGCCGCGGGGGCCGGGGTGTTCGCTGCCGTCGAGCGCTCGGTGTCACGCCGCGGCGGGCACCCGGTCGTCAGCGGCCGGGTGCTCCGGCTGCCGGGGCTGGCCAGCTCGCTCGCCGCGCTGTTCCTGGTGATGGCGGCGTTCAGCGGCTTCCTGTTCACCCTGACCCTGCATCTGCAGGAGGCCCTCGGTGACTCCGCGCTGCGCGCTGCGCTGACGTTCGCCCCGACCGGGGTCGCGTTCGCCGTCGTGAGCCTGTCCTGGCGGCGCTTCCCGGCCCGCGCGCACCACGCGGTGAACATCGCGGGTTTCGCCGGCTACGCCCTGGCGCTGCTCGGCCTGGCCGCCGCGCTGCACGGCGGCGGCACCGGGGGCGCAGGCGTCTACCTGGCGCTTGCCCTGCTCGGGGCCGGCAGCGCCGCCGCGTTCAGCCCGCTGATGACCAGGGCGCTGGCACGGGTCCCGGTGCAGCATGCCGCGGACGCGAGCGGGCTGATCGTGACGACCATCCAGGTCGCGATCGTGACCGGCGTGGCCACGTTCGGCACGCTCTACCTGAACCTGGCCGGCCGCCTGCCCGCCCGTCCGCTGGCGGACTCACTGCGGCTGGTCTCCGCGCACGCGGTCTCGGTCACCGGCGTGGTGCTCGCCGCGGTGATCGCCTGCGGGGCTGGCTGGTCCGCGCTCGCGGCGCGCGGGGCGCGGGGCGACCGAACGGCCGGCTCATAGCCGTGCCAGGCGTCCCGGTCCCGCGGGGGGCCAATGACCGGCCCCCCGCGGGATCGCGGGATGAGCTCCTACTTGATCGTGTAGGTGTACGGGAGAGCCGCCAGCTCGTCGCCAGCCAGCTGGCTGTAAACGGCGGTGGGCGTGCCGGTGGAGTAGGTGTCGACGTACAGGTTGCCGCTGACCACGGTTCCGGACGCGCCCGACGGCGTGATCGTGACATCGATGGTGGCCGTCGCGCCCGGGTTGATGACGACCGGCGCGAAGGACGAGAGCGCCGACGGGCCGTCGACGGCGGCCAGCCACAGGTCGCCCGGCGCCGACGTCACGGTCGTGTCGAACGGCTTGATCTGGGCCGTCATCGAGATTGTGGCCGAGCCCGCGGGCGCCGGGCCGGGGTACGGCCCGCACTCGGTCGGCCCGGCGTACCAGATGCCGGAACTGACCGTGCCGCCCGGCGGGCTGTACGAAGCCGACTCGGAATCCGCGCACAGCGGTCCTGGCCCGCTGCTCGCGCTGCCGATGTCCGGGTCGCCGATGGCGTCGCCCCAGTCGAACATGGCGGGCAGCGACGAGGTCTGCGCGGCCGCTGCGCTCGAGGTTTCCGTCGGGACGAGCCATTCCGGGAACGCCCCCGTCATCGGCAGCGTCACGCTGTTCGAGGTGAACGAGGCCAGCGACACCGACTGCGTCCCGTTGAGCCGGGGATCGATGAAGAAGTCCTCCGGCGCCGCGCCATTGTTCGTGATCGTCACCGGGACGGTCACCGGGGTGCCCGCCGCCAGCTTGACCAAGGGGCTGTCGGGCAGCCCGGACGCGCTGGCCCTGACCTGGTTGAACGCGATGTTGCCGGTGTACTGCTGGGACACCTCGTCCCCGACCACGGGCTCTGCGAACGCGATCAGGAGCGTCCACGTGCCCGGCACCGGGTTGAGCGTGTACGCGGTGAGCGACGTGCCGCTGGTGCCGTTGAGCACGTTCTGCCCGTAGCCGAGGGTGTCGCCGTCCGGGCTGATCAGGTAGGAGCCCACCGGGTCGGCCGCGTCGTTGGTGAAAGACACGTTGGCGGTGATGTTGCGCACGCCGGTGCCCACGTTGAACTCGTAGTATTCCTCCTGCCCCTCGCCGGGGTCACGCCCGTTGCCGCCGGTCAGCACGCCGCTGAAGGCGCCGCCGGCGGCGACGTTGACCAGGCTGCGCAGGGTGACCGCGATCGAGGTGCTCTCCGGGCCCAGGTAGCTGTCGACTCCGCCGGCGGACGAGGTCAGCACGATCGAGCCGGACGAGTCACCGGGCTGGGCCGGGGTCGTCGCCGAGACGGAGACCGTCTGGCTCTGGCCCGGGCCGAGCACGATGCTGCTCGGGGATACCGAGCCGAACGGCACGAACTGCTGGGTGGAGACCTGCCACGGGACGGTCCCGTTGGTCCCGCCGTCCGCGGCGACGTCGCCGAAGATCACGCCGGTCCAGGTGCCAGGCACCGGGTACCTGACGTCCACGCTGCCGTAGTTCCCGGGCCCCTGCGGCAGCGAGTGTGCGGCGAACCGGCCGAGCGGGTCGATCAGGATCAGCCGCACCCGGGAATTCAGCCCGGCCTCGCACCCCTCCTGCAGGCAGTAGCTGGGATTACCCGGCCAGGCGATCGAGGCGAACAGCCGGTCCTGGCCCGGCGTGACGGTGAAGTGGAAGACGCCGTAGTTGTTCTCCAGCCCCCCGTAGTTCACGAACTGCGGGCTGGTGACGTCGTTCAGCGTGACGCTGCCGGACTGCACGTTCTGGGCCGGGCCGAAGGTCCGTCCGCTCAGTTTCACGGCCTGGGTGTTCGTGCCGGTGTTGGTGATGGTCACCGGCCAGGTGTGCGTGCTGCCGGGGTCGCCGACCGCGTTCAGCTGGCTGGCCGAGGTCAGCAGGGTGTTGCCGACTGGCTGCGAGGTGTTGATGGACTCGGCGAGCTCGACGGCCTTGTAGCTGTTCAGCAGGCCCGCGCCCTGCTCGGTGGCGGGCGCGCCGAGGTCGGTCGCCGTGCTCTCCAGGATCTGCTTGACCAGCGCCGGCGACGGGTCGGCCCCACCGTGCGTCTTCGCGTAGGCCTGGATGACCAGCGCCGCGGCGCCCGATATGAACGGCGCGGACTCGCTGGTACCGCCGCTCTCCTCGATGTCGGAGGGCTGGCCCAGGAAGTTGACGCAGCCGGTGAACAGGGTCGCGTTCGCGTCACAGGAGGCGAAGCTCAGGTCGCCGGGCGCGACCAGGTCCACCGTCCCGCCGGTCTCGTCGAACCCGCCGGAGCTGAGCGAGCTGATGTTGTCGCTCAGCCAGCCAGTCGTCGCGAAGTACCGGGCGGCGGCGTAGTTGGTCTGGGCGTACATCTGGAACTGCGTCGAGGCGCCGGCCGAGATGACGTTCGGGTCGGTCGCCGGCGAGCCGATGGTGTTGGCCGAACCTGCGTCGCCGGTGGAGGCTACGACCGTGACGCCGGCCGCCACCGCCGCGTCGTCGAACTGCTTGGTCACGTCGAGCGCGGTGATGTCGGGGAAGTCGCTGGAGCCGAACGACTCGTTCAGCACGTTGACGTGGTCGACCTCGACCGCGTAGTTGATCGCCTGCAGGAAGTTGGACTCGGTGGTGTCCGGCAGGCCACTGGGGCCATCGGCGAACACGTCCAGGCCGACCAGGCTGGCGCCGGGGGCCACGCCCTCGATCCGGATGTTGCAGGGCGTCGAGTAGGACTGGGCGGAGATGCCGTTCACGTCGTAGACGTGGATGCCCTGGCCGGCGATCTGGTTGGAGTCGAGGAACGCCTCATCGCCGTCGGTCGGCGCGCCCGGGCCGTTGCCGGTGAAGTCCTGGTAGTCGGTGAACACCGACGTGCCGTTGGGCCGGATGAAGTTGATGTTCTCCGGGTCGACGCCGTCGGCGATCCAGGCCACCTTCACGCCCGCGCCGGTGATGCCCAGCGAGCGCGCGGTCGGCTGGTTCGGGTTGTCCGAGGCGGTGTTGGTCAGCGCGAGCCCCTCGGGGGCCAGCAGCGCCTGCCCGTTCTGGCCGCAGGCACCCGGGATCACGTTCGGCGTCAGCGACGTGGCGGCGTCGGTGTGCACCGCGGCGGCCGTCGTGACGGTGGCCGCCTGCTGCGGCGCCGCGCCCTGGATGGTCACGTCCGGGACGACCTCGGCCACCGAGGAATTCGCCTTCAGGCGGGCCTCCTCGCCCGCCGAGACCGTGGCAGCGAACGAGTTGACCAGGCTGTAGCTCTTGACGTGGGTGGCATGCACCTCGCGCAGCTCGCTCATGAACGGCGCCTGCTGGCGGGCGATCGCGCTCGCGCGTGCCGTCGCCGCGTGGCTGCCCACGTGGGCCGCGGCGGGCTGGTTCTTCATGATCACGATCACGTGCTGGTTCACGTTTGTCGACAGCTGGGCGGCCAGCGCCGGCGTCATCGGCGCCAGCGCCACGTTCGGGGCCGCCGGCGCGGCGGTGGCCGCCGCCGCCGCGACCGACTGCGCGACCACCAGGGCCGGCACCGAAGCCGCAGCGATGACAAGGGAAAGGGTCCTGCTCCTGGCGTGCGCCCGCCGCGCCCCGCCGGTCATGCGACCTTGCATGCTCGCCTCATCTCCAATGCGGCCGAGGGCAGCCGCGCGGTGGGTCGGGTCCCGGCGCGTGGTGGTCCCGGCAGCCGGGGACCCCGATGAGATACAGACCGGCACGCTAGCAGTATTGGACGAGCTGGGAATTTCCTCTGATATAACTTTTCAATTACGAATGGGTGATCTTACCTGGCGCCCGCCAAGCCGGGAAAGCCACCACCCTGAGCAGCCATGAGCTAGCATTTCGTGCCTAAATGAAGTGGATATCGACCTGGTGTCGCTTTTCATGGACAGCAGGAGGCCCGTTATTGCCTGACCAGTTAGACAGCCCCTGGAGAAAGGCCATGGTCAGCACGGTGCGGACCTCGGGCAGCAGCGGGCCCGGCTGGCCGCTGCCGGCGCGGCCGTCTCACTCGCCGGCGGGCCGGCGCAGGCGCTTGATCTCGGATCGGCGCTGCTTGTCGGCCAGCCGCCGCTCGCGCGCCGCGCGGCTCGGCCTGGTCGGCCGCCG
>JASHPR010000152.1 GCA_030038015.1 Streptosporangiaceae bacterium | reverse complement strand
ACCGGCCGGGGACGGCTGCGGCCGGGGGGGCGCCGCCGTCGCATCGCTCTCCCGTGCCAGCGCCTCATGCTCGGCCTGCGGCCTGGAGACATCCCTGGCACGCATCGCCGCATCGACCGTGATCTTCATTCCGCGCATGTGCGTCCTCCCTGCCCCAGTGTGGCACGCGGACGCCGGCCCCACCGTGGTCGGCCGTGGGCCCGGTGCGCCCATGGCGGCGGTCAGAACCCTGCCGGGCACCAGGGCGCGGGCTCCCAGGACATGGCGGTGGAGAGCGCCGCCACCGCGCCGGGCCGTTCCTCACGCACGAGCCCGGCGGCGGCCAGGTCAGCGAGCCTGGTGCCGCCCAGGTAGGCGGCCCCCAGCGCCCGGACCGGCAGGGTCACCTCGGCCGCGGCCGAGGTGCGTTCACAGCTCACGGCGTGCTGCGCGGCTGGGCCGCCGGCCAGCGCTCCGGGTGCGCGCAGCCGCCAGCGCCCGGCGTTCTCGGCCAGCAGGTCGTCGGCCACCTCGATGACCACGTCCACGGGGCACGCGTAGCGCCGTCGGGTGAGCGCTTCCGGCACGCTGACCAGGCGGATCCAGAGCCCGTCCGCAAGCCTGGGACGGGCCCGGCGGCGGTCGGCGAGCAGGTGCAGCAGAGGGTCGTCCACCGGGCGCATGCTGGCACGGACCTCGCCGACCAGGTCCCGGTTCAGCACATCGTTCCAGATCGCCGCGTGAGCCGCCGGGTCGGTGGCCATCAGCTCCCGGACCTGCAGCGTCCCGGCGGGTATCCCGTCGTCGCCCCAGCCGGGCCTGGCCGAGTACAGGGCGTACCCGCGCGGGCCGTCGCCGTCGCCGGCGACCAGGCAGCGCAGCGGGCCGCTGCCGGAACGGCGGTGCTCGGGATCCCACAGGAGGTGCTCCCACCAGCGGTCATCCCGTGCCGGCATGCCGGGCCGCCCGCGCTGCACCGAGCCGTATACCGCCGCCAGTTCGGCCGTGGCCTCCTTCGGGTCGGCGATCCGCAGCCGCGGGGCGCTTCCCCGGCCGCCCGGGCCGGCGGCTGCCGCGGGCACCGGCACGGTGCCTTCCCCGCGCCGGATGGTGAGGTCAAGCTCCGCCGTTGCGGCGCCGTACCCGTACCGCCCGTAGATGCCCGCCTCGGCGGCGAAGAGCGCCGCGATCGGTTCCCCGCGGTCCCGGACGTCGGCCAGCTGGCGGCGCATCAGGCTGGTCAGGATGCCACGGCGCCGGTGCGAGGGCAGCACTGTGACTCCCGTGACCCCAGCCACGGCCGCGGCGTTCCCTGGGACCGTCATCTGCAGCGACAGGGCGATCGCCGTCCCGACCATCTCGTCGTGGTCGAACGCGGCCAGGGTGCGGTCGAACTCGGTGATCCCCAGATCATGCTCCAGCTCGAGCTCGGTCGGGTATGTGGCGTTGAAGGCGTGCTCGAGCACGCGGTAGAAGGCGCGGGATTCAGCCGCGCTGACCGGGCGGATCGGGTAGGCAGGGGCCATGACCTGATTCTTACCGGGCACCCGGCTGCTGCCGCGACCCAATATCGGGGTGCCTGCAGCGTGCCGGAATGACGATATACCGGTACAGTGCCGCCAAGATGGCTCGCCTTGTCCTGCACCGGTTCGGGGCCGCGGCGCTGGCGGACGCGCGGCGGCTGCGCGGCCTGGTCCTGCGGCAGTTCATCACCAGGAACCGGCGGCTCGCCTTTGTGCTCGCGGTCGTGGTCGCCGTCATCGGGGCTGCCGCCGTCCGGGTGTCCGAGTCATGGTTCTCGCCCGGCGTGATGATCCTGCCGCTGCTGGCAGGGGGGCTGCTGCTCTGGCCGCGGGCGCTGCGGATCCTGTTCGGCATCGTAGCCATCGCGCTGGCCTACGATGCGCTGGAAGGCAAGGCCGGGCCCGGGATCATCGCCACGATCGCGATCACCGTGGTCTTCGCCGACGCGCTGGCCCGGGCCCGGGCGAAGCTTGGCGTGCTCGGGCTGCGCGGCGACCGCATGCTGATCGAGCTGCGGGACCGGATCCGGGCCCAGGCCAGGCTCCCTGACCTGCCCCACGGCTGGAAGTCGGCCTCGGTGCTGAAGCCGGCCGGCGGCGCATCGTTCGGCGGGGACTTCCTGGTGTCCGCCTGCGACGGCAAGGCCCTCGAGCTGGCCCTGGTCGATGTGGCCGGGAAGGGGATCGACGCGGGAACCCGGGCGCTGCTGCTGTCCGGCGCGTTCGGCGGCCTGCTCGGTTCGGTACCGGCAGGGGACTTCCTGACCTCGTGCAACGCCTATCTCCGCCGGGGCCCGGCGGCGGAGGGCTTCGTCACCGCCGTGCACCTCTGGCTCGACCTGGCAACCGGGGACTACATCGTCGACTCGGCCGGCCACCCGCCGGCGGCGCACTTTGAGGCGGGCAGCGGGATCTGGCGGCTGACGCAGGCGCGCGGGATTGTGCTGGGGGTCGTCGCGGACCCGCGGAACCGGCCGGAACGGGGCACCCTGCGGCCCGGCGACGCGCTGATGCTCTACACCGACGGGCTGATCGAGGCGCCTGGGAGGGACATCGACGCCGGGATCGACCGGCTGCTGGGCGAGGCGGACCGCCTGGTGACCTCGGGTTTCGGGGCGGGCGCCGGCAGGCTCGTCCAGGCGATGCAGGTGCCGGGCGCCGGCTCGGACGACTGCGCGCTCGTGCTCATCTGGCGGAGCTGACCGGGTCGGGGCTGACGCCGAGCAGCCCGATCGCATGCTCGACCAGGGTGACGAGGACGTCGCGGCAGGAGGTGCGCTGGCGAGCGTCACACATCATGAGCGGGACCTCCAGGTTCAGGCTGAGCGCCGGCCTCACGATCTCCGGAGGGTAGCGTCTCGCCCCGTCGAAGCAGTTGACCGCGACGATGAACGGGATGCCCCGCTGCTCGAAGTAGTCGACAGAAGGGAAGCAGTCGGCCAGCCTGCGGGTGTCGGCCAGCACCACGGCACCGAGGGCGCCGATCGCCAGCTCATCCCACATGAACCAGAACCGCTTCTGGCCTGGCGTGCCGAAGAGGTAGACGACCAGGTTCTCGCGGATGGTGATGCGGCCGAAGTCCATCGCGACGGTCGTCGTGTCCTTGCCCTCCACGCCGTCGGTCAGGTCGACGTGCGCGCCGGGAGCGCTCAGGTCCTCCTCGGTCCGCAGCGGGCGGATCTCGGTCAAGGCCCCCACCAGCGTGGTCTTGCCCACGCCGAAGCCGCCGGCGATGAGGATCTTTATCGCGACCGGGACCCGGCCCTGGTGCCTGCCCGGATAAGAGCCTGCGGAGCCCATCTGCCACCTCCCTCAGGAGCTGCGTGTCGGTGAGCCGCTTCGGCACCGGATGATGGACCGCGATGAGCCCGTGCTCTCGCATGTCGGAGAGCAGGACGCGGACAACGCCGAGGGGAAGGTCCAAGTCGGCGGCGAGATCGGCCACCGAGGCCGGGAGCCGGCAGAGGCGCAGCAGGGCCAGGTGCTCGGGCTCGAGGTCGTACCTGTCGGCCAGTGCCCCGCGGACGGCGGTGACCATGGACATGAGGTCGAACTTCTCCCCGCTGGGGCGGGTCCGGCCACCGGTCAGGGCATAGGGACGGACGATGGGCCCGGCGTCATGGTCGAGCCACCTGTCGTCTGCCGGGGGCATGCCAGGTCACTTCGTCTCTACGCCGTAGCCTGCGGGCCTCGGGTTGACCGCAAGATGCTCACCCACTCTCTTGACAAGAACCGCCATCTCGTAGGCGACGAGCCCGGCATCGGCGGACGCTGCCGCCAGGACGGCGAGGCAGCTGCCCTCGCCGGCGGCGGTCACGAACAGGAACTCGGATTCCATCTCGACGATGATCTGCCGCGCCGGACCTCCCCCGAAATGCCGTCCCACCCCCCTGGCCAGGCTCTGGAAGCCGGCCGCGGCCGCGGAGAGATGATCCGCATCCTCCTTGCCCAGCCCGGCCGACGACCCGATCGTGAGGCCGTCCCGGGACAGGATGACGGCCCTGCTGATGTAGACGACCCTGGCGACCAGGTCGTCGAGGAGCCAGTCAAGTTCGCTGGCCTGGCGCACGTGATCCCCCTTGGGTGCTCCCGACGCCGCGACAGGCTCGCGGTGTCACTGATCGCCGTTCTCGCTGCTTTCGTTGTTCCGGGCCGTGTCCGAGGGCGGCGTCACCGACCCGGAGATGTAGCGGCCGCGCTCCCAGCCTCGCTGCAGGGCGGTCATGATGCTCCGCGCTGCCTCCGGGGACGGTGCGCTCGCGACCCGGTCGCTGCCGTCGGTTCCTGGCCCTCGGTCCCGCAACTGCGGGGCCAGGCTGGCCTGGCGCACCCGGACAGGCAGGCCCAGCCTGGCCAGTTCGGCCGTGTCCACCCGCGGGTCCGCCGTGTCGGAGCCGTCCGGATAGGCGGGCGGCTCGTCGTCGCCGAAGGGAAACACGCTGCCGGTCGTCGCGGCCGCCTGGC
>JASHPR010000151.1 GCA_030038015.1 Streptosporangiaceae bacterium | reverse complement strand
GCATCTTCGACTTCGAGCGCTACCCGGAGCAGATGTGGAAGAAGCCCGGGCAGGTCGCTCCGAACCGGGCCGGGCTGTCGGCCTGGGCGAGCTACGTCAACAGCCTGAGCCGCCGCGAGTACCGGCGGCCGCTGTTCGTCGCCTGCTCAGCTGACCTGGCCGAATCGACGAATATCGCAGGGTTCGCCGCGGGCTTCGCGGACATGCCCGGCTGGGGCTGGTACGAACGCGACGCCAGCCCGGAGGGCGTGCTGCTGCCCGCGGAGATCACCGAGTTCACCAACGCCGGCATGATGGCGGGGATGGCCACCGTCAACCTGGCCGAGGACCCGTTCCGCGACTTCGACGGATTCTGGGGAGCATGCTCCACCTACGGCTCCTTCTCCTATCTGAAGTACGGGGAGATGCGCCTGTTCAGCCAGCTCGCGCAGGACTGCGAGCTGCGTGTCGGCAAGGTGCTGTGGATCGCGGGCCACTCGGGCCCGGAGACCGCCGAGGACTCGCGCACCCACTTCGGTATCTTCGCCACGGGCGTGACTCAGCTCTTCCCAGAGGGCCAGGTCATCGACTTGCACCCGTGGGAGTACAACGAGGTCCCGGTGGTGCTCGGTGCTGCGCTCAGCCTGGACGCCCCGATTGTGGCGCTGCACCTGACCCGCCCGCCGATCGAGATCCCGGACCGGGGCGCCCTGGGCCTGCCGTCGCATTTCGCCGCCGCACGCGGAGCTTACCTGCTGCGAGACTTCCAGCCCGGCCGGCCCGCCGGCGGCACGGTGTTCCTGCGCGGCACCATGCCGACGCACAACCTGGTGCAGGTGCTGTCCGAGATCGACGCCGCAGGCCTGAACGTCAAGATCGTTGCCGCGATCAGCCCGCAGCTATTCGCGCGGCAGCCGCGCTCCTACCGCGGCGCGGTCTGCTCGGCCGCCGACCGGATCGACGCCATGGTGATCACCAACGGCGCCTTCAAGCTGATGCGCGACTGGGCCGATGGCGATCTCGTGCGCGAGTACTCGCTGTCGGCGGACTGGGACGACCGGTGGCGCACGGGCGGGTCCGTGGCCGAGGTAATCGAGGAAGCGCACCTGGACAGCGGGCACATCCTGACCGCGATCGAGCGGTTCGTCGCCGACCGGCCGCGGCGGCTGGCGGCGGTCGCCGACGTGATGCACGCGGCGCAGACGCGGTAACGGGGCAGCACATGCACCTCGCCGCCGCAGACGAAGCGGGCCGGCCCGGCCGGCACAGACCCGAGCAGCCGCAGGCACTCATCGAACGGGAGGACCTCAAGGCCGACGTGATCGGCGGGCGTGTCGCGCATCGCTGTCTGTGGCTGGCTCGCCGCAACCTCATCGCTGACCCGACCCGCCAAGCGGCAGGCTCGCGGCTCGCGAGCCAGCGGCCTGGCTCGTGTCGCTCAGGCCTGCGGCAGATCACGCCGCAGGAACTGGCCCGCTCCCTGCCTGCCATGAAATCCATCGGCGTCGACGAGTACCTCGCCGCGCTGCATGACAACATCTGCCCGGCCGCGCACGGTCATGCCCTCGTAGACCGAGTAGTCGGCCGCCGAGTGATGCGCCGCCGCCGACAGCGTGTGCTCCGCCGCCGGGTCGAACACGACCAGGTCGGCATCGGCACCCGGCACCACCGCTCCCTTTCGCGGATAGAGCCCGAACAGCCTGGCCGGCCCGGTGGCCGACAGCTCGACCCAGCGGGCTAGCGAGATGTGGCCCGCCCCGACCCCCTGGTAGAGCAGGACCAGCCGTTCCTCGACTCCGTGCAGGCCGTTCGGGATCAGGGTGAAGTCCCGCTCACCGCGGGCCTTCTGGGCAGCGGTGAACGGGCAGTGGTCGGTCGCCACCACGTCCAGGTCGCCGCGCTGCAGTCCCTGCCACAGTGCCTGCTGCGCCGTCACGGTGCGCAGCGGCGGCGAGCAGACGTAACGGGCTCCGTCCGGGCCGGACAGCAGGCCCTCGTCGAGGAACAGGTACTGCGGGCAGGTCTCCGCGTAGACCCGCTGCCCGCGGTCTCGCGCGGCGTGCACAGCGGCCAGCGCCTGCGCGGCGGACAGGTGCGCGATGTAGACGGGCGCTCCGGCCAGCTCGGCCAGCGCGATCAGCCGGCCCGTCGCCTCGCCCTCGAGCAGGGCCGGCCTGCTCGCCGCGTGATAGCGCGGGCCGGTCTGGCCGGCGGTCACGTACTCGCGCCGCAGCTCCTCGATGACCGCGCCGTTCTCGGCGTGCACGGCGGTCAGGATGCCAAGCCGGCCGGCCTCCCGCAGGATCCGGTAGATCTGCGCATCGTCGATCATGTAGACGCCGGGATAGGCCATGAAGATCTTGATAGACGTGACGCCCGCGCCGGCCAGGCTGGCTAGCTCGGCCAGAACCTGGTCGTTCACCTCGGAAATCATCATATGGAAGGCATAGTCGATATGCGCGTGCCCGGCCGCCCTGGCCTGCCAGCGCGCCAGCCCGGCCAGCAGCGGCTCGCCGCGCTCGTGGCCGGCGTAGTCGACGATGGTCGTGGTACCGCCGTACGCGGCCGCCCTGGTCCCGGTCACGAAGTCATCGCAGGCCACGCCGTTCGGCGTCGCCAGTTCCAGGTGCGTGTGCACGTCCACGCCGCCGGGCAGCACGTAACGGCCCACAGCGTCAATCCTCTGGTCGGCCGGGCCAAGCGCGGTGCCGACGGCGGCGATCTGCTCGCCGTCGATCAGCACGTCCGCCGGCACCGCGCCGGCGGCGCTCAGCACGATCCCGCCCGAGATCAGGGTCCGCATCGGTGGTCCTCCGAGACGGGTCGTCGGCCAGCCGGTCTCGCCCGCCGGGCCGGCCCGTGCCGCAGCCGGGCCGCGCCAGCCCGGGGTCCCGGCCGGCCAAAGGATAGAAGTCCCGGCCAGCACGAGACCTAAGGCCCTAACCGGCTGCAGCCCGCGCAGGAGATCTTAGCGGTGGACTGCGCAAGGGAGCATCGATGGAGTTCACGCTCAACGGCAGCCCGGTCTCGGTCGAAGTCAGCGCCGATCAGCACCTGCTCGAGGTGCTCCGGGAGCACTGCCACGTGACATCGGTCAAGGACGGCTGCGCACCCGAGGGATCGTGCGGCGCCTGCACGGTCCTGGTCGGCGGGAACGCGGTCGTGTCCTGCGCACAGCCGGCCAGCAGGTTCGCCGGCCGCGAGATCATCACGCACGAAGGCCTGGACGACGGCGTTCGCGCCAGGTGGGCCGAGTGCTTCGTAGCGTCGGGCGCTTCGCAGTGCGGCTTCTGCTCGCCGGGCATCGTCATGAAGGCACAGGCACTGCTGCGCAAGACGCCCGACCCCAGCCGGGAACGGATCGCGGCAGCCCTGGCGGGGAACCTGTGCCGGTGCACCGGCTATACGAAGATCATCGATGCCATCTCCCGCGCGGCCCGCGCAGCCCGCGGCGAGCCGCTGCCCCCGGTCGACCATAGCGGCCGCGTCGGCTCACCGACCCCCCGGTACCAGGGGTGCCAGCTCGCGCTCGGGGACAAGGCCTACATCAACGACCTGGCCATGCCGGGGATGCTGTTCGGCGCCGTCCGGTTCGCGGATCATCCGCGCGCCAGGATCCTGCGGATCGGCACCGAGCGCGCCCGTGCTCATCCCGGCGTCGCCTGCGTCCTGACCGCCACCGACGTGCCCGGCGATCGGGTCCAGGGCGAGCTTGTCCGCGACTGGCCGCAGCTTTATGGCGTCGGCGAGATCACCAGGTACACCAACGATGTCCTCGCGCTGGTGGCCGCCGACAGCATGGCCGGGGCGCGAGCGGCAGCGGCGCTCGTGGATGTCGAGTACGACGTTCTCGATCCGGTGACCAGCCCGCTGGCTGCCCTGGAGCCGGAGGCGCCGCAGCTTCATCCGCACGCCGAGGGCAACGTGCTTTCGGTCTCGCAGGTCAGGCGCGGTGACGTCGACGCCGCGCTGGCCGCATCGGCGCACGTGGTCACCGAGACTTTCGGCACCCAGTTCATCGAGCACGCATTCCTGGAGCCGGAGTCCTCGCTCGCTTATCCGGCCGGACACGGCGTGCACTTCTACACGCAGGGCCAGGGCATCTGGAGCGACCGGCGCCAGGTCGCCGGGCTGCTCGGGCTCCCAGAGCAGGACGTGCGGGCCACCCTGGTCAGCAGCGGCGGCGCCTTCGGTGCCAAGGAGGACCTGGGTGTCCAGGGGCACGCGGCGCTGCTCGCGCAGCGCACGGGCAAGCCGGTCAAGCTCACGTTGTCCAGGGCGGAGAGCCTTGGCTTCCACGTCAAGCGGCACCCGCTCACGATGACCTACACCGCCGGCTGCGACGCGGATGGCCACCTCACCGCGGTGCGCGCCCGGATCGTCGGCGACACCGGCGCCTACGCCAGTGTCGGCGTGAAGGTGCTCGAGCGGGCGGCGGGTCATGCCTGCGGGTGCTACCGGGTGCCGGCCGTGGACGTCGAGGCGCGGGCCGTGTACACGAACAACCCGCCGTGCGGTGCGATGCGCGGTTTCGGCGCCCACCAGGTCAACTTCGCGATCGAGGGCATGCTGGACAGGCTGGCCGACCGTGTCGGGCTGGACGGATGGGACATCCGCTGGCTGAATGCGGTCGACGCGGGCGACATCTTCGCCACCGGCCAGCGGCTCGGACCAGGCGTGGGGCTGCGCAAGACGCTGCTGGCGGTCAGGGACGACTTCAAGCAGGCGCGTTACGCGGGCATCGGCTGCGCGGTCAAGAACACCGGCGCCGGCAACGGTCTCGTCGAGTACGGCAAGGCGATCATGCGGCCGGAGCCGGACGGCTCGGTGACGATCTATCAGCCGTGGACCGAGATGGGCCAGGGAGTCTTCACCGTGCTCTCGCAGATCGCCTGCGAGCAGCTCGGGCTGACGCCAGACCAGGTCACGGTCACGGTCGACACCGAGCGCGAGCTCGGCTGCGGCCAGACCACGGCGTCGCGCGGCACCGTGCTCGGCGGCCAGGGCGTGATCGCGGCGGCCGCCAAGCTGGCCGCCCGGCTCGAGCAGCTTTACGGCCCGGGCGCTCGTCATCCCAGCCGGGACCAGGTGGCCAGCCTGGCCGGCGAGGAGTTCTACGGCGAGTTCACGATCGACTGGACTACCGCTCCAGGCGCTGCGGTCGCCGAGCCGGTGACCCACTTCGCATACGGCTGGGCCACGCAGGTGGTCCTGCTCGACGCCGAAGGCCGGATCGAGAAGGTAGTGGCCGCGCACGACGTGGGCAGGGTGATCAACCCGACGCTGCTCGAGGGCCAGATCGAGGGTGCCGTGCACATGGGCCTGGGCCACGCGCTGTCGGAGGAGTACGTCGT
>JASHPR010000150.1 GCA_030038015.1 Streptosporangiaceae bacterium | reverse complement strand
ACGCCTGGCCGGGCAGCTCGCCTGCGGCCCAGCCGGCCAGCTCGGCGGCCATGTCAGCCAGGTCGGCACGCTCCTTGCCCTCCTGCTTGCCGGCTCCCTTGGCGGCTCCGCCGGGGCGCTTCTGCCTCGGCAGCGCGTGCCCGCCTGGCAGCCGCCTGGCCCAGCTGCCGGATGACCTGCCCGCCGGGGCGGCCTGGCTTTCCTGGTCCGGGAACTCGGCCGGCTCGTCGCCCTCGTCCGCCTCGTCCGGGTATGAGGCCGGCTCGTGCCGAGGCCGGAACGCGACCAGGCCAGCCTCCTCCTCCTCCTCGCGGGCCAGATCCTGCCCGGCGAGGAGCTCTGCCGCCCCGGCCGCCAGCTCTGGCTCGGCGACGTCCACGACTCCGGCCGGCTCGATCGCTTCACGCTGGCTGCCTGCCGGAGCCGGCTCGGCGGCGAGGTCCCGCCCGGTCACACCCCCGTGGGCCTGGGTGGGAACGTGAATGCGCCCGCGGCCCCGATCAGGGTCGGCTGCCCTCGCGCCCGCGTCCAGTTCCCCGCGCATCCCCTGTGCCGTCATCGCCGCGTAGACGGGCCCAGCGCAATCGTGCCGGTCGAGCAGCGCGGCGAGGTGCTCGGCCTCGGCGGCCGCGATCCCGAAGACGACGCGCGGCTGGCCCCACGGCTCCTCCAGTGAGTAGCCAACGTAACTGGACACCGGCGGCAGCGGGCCTGTGCCCAGGCCATGTATGGTGCGCCAGCGGTCCCAGGCCCGCTCTAGCTCCGTCGCAGCCCGCTGCGCACGCAAGATCAACTCTGGATCACGCATGGTGATCCCTCCCCTCGAAGCGACGGCACGCTCCGCCAGTTGGCGGGCCCCCGAGCCTGCGCACATCGCGAACGCACGGCACGCGAGCCACGCGCGGCGTGCGGTTGCTATGTGCGGATGCCTGTCCGCCACCGCCGTTTCCCCTCGGCGACGGTGGCAGCGACCAGTATGGCGGAGCACCTGCTCCCGGAAGAGTGATTACGAAAAGTCGAAGAGTGATTACTCAGCGTGAGGAGATGAGAGGTCGCTTTCTCCCTGCGACGCTACCGAAGGTTAGGCGGAGTCCCGGCGGTGCCGGCGGCAGGGTCTCCGCGATCTTGCGCGCTAACTGCGCTATAGCACCTTAAAAAGGGTATTTACCCTTGGGGGGCCGGATCGACCCCGGCCCTGCCCGCCCGCCCCGGCGCTTCCTGAGCGCCCGGTGCGGACTACGCCCCGTGATGCGGTTGCTTCCGCCGCCGGGGCCGACCCCCCCTTTTTCCCTGCTTTCCGCTTGGCCGCTGCCGCCCGCACGTAACCGTGCGCCGGCATCCCTGGCTGGGACAGCGCCAGGAGCGCGGCCAGGCGTCATTCCGAACG
Source organism: Streptosporangiaceae bacterium (assembly GCA_030038015.1). Taxonomy (GTDB): domain Bacteria; phylum Actinomycetota; class Actinomycetes; order Streptosporangiales; family Streptosporangiaceae; genus JASHPR01. The sequence continues at coordinate 3,211 of JASHPR010000150.1, read as the reverse complement.
CTGCTGCGGGATCCCCGCGAGCAGGGCGCGAACCTCTGTCTCCCTGTACCGGCGGTGCCCGCCGAGCGTACGGATGGAAGTCAGCTTCCCGGCTTTGGCCCACCGCGTTACGGTCTTCGGGTCAACCCGGAACATGGTCGCGACCTCTGCTGGGGTCAGCAGAGGCTCGGCCTCTGGTGTGCGTGCAGACATGTTGACGGCCTCTCCTCCTGGACCGGTACTGCGATCCTGCGTTTTTCTGTGCTTGGCTCCCATGGGACAGCCTGCCGTGGATGTCCCATATGGCCTACTCAGACCATATTGCCATCACCAGCGGTGACAAGTCGACCACCAGGAGCCAAAGATTCTCCATGAGTCTCCTCGTTGCTCCATTGATCCGAGTCACGCTGCGTGATTCTAGCGACACGCAGCGTCGCAACGGGCAGATTCGGAAAAGTCATCCCCCCCTCCCCTCAGCTTCCTTGTTCGACTGCCTCCAGCTTCCGCCACCTGGCCCGAAGCCGCTGGTACATGGCGGCTGCGAGCTCATACTCCCTGCTTGCCAGGGCGCTGACGGCAGCGGACACCTCGGCCACCGACTGGTCCGCGCGGAGCGCGTCGTCATCGAGCAGCTGAACCAACCCCCCATAGTCGAGTTCCACCAATGAGTGCGGATGGAACTCCTCTAGCCAGCGCCCGATCTCCTCGAGAGCCACGCTGGCCTGGACCAGGTCGGCTGTGGGCGGTGCGCTCGGCTCATCTGGGGCCTCCTCCTGGCTCCGCGGGCCCCGGGGGGCGCCGGGGACGCGCCGCACCGTGGCGAGCGCTCGCGCCACCCGCCTGCGTGCCTGGGCCATGGTCGTCGCGTAGATGAGCGTGCGGGTCGCCGAAGCGGTCGCCGGGCGGCTGATCTCGCGGTCACCGGGGGTGCCGAGCACGAGCCAGCGCTCGGTCGGCGCGAACGGAACGAACCAGATGGGCGGCACGGACCAGGTGCTGCTCTGGATGTGGACCCGCGACGCCATCCCCTCTTTCTCCCAGTTGGCGAAGTCCGCGGCCGCCCGGCCGGCCTCGCTGGGCGCAAACGCGTCCGCGAGCGGCGACCGTGCCGTCGCCCGCAGCCTGCCAAGCGCCAGCCATGACCGGAGCCTCGTCTGCCATGGGCACACGTACGTCGTCCCGTCTGCCCAGCGCACGTACGCGTCCTCACTCTCCCGTGCAGGTGCAACGATCGGCGGCAGCGCGATAATCCTGCGCAGCGCTTCTTCGCGCTCGGCTTCGAGCGCGTCCGCCCTGCGCGGCCTGTCCGCAGATGTGGCATATGCCTCCCAGCGAGCCCGCTCCGTCTGCCCAAAGGCAGATAGCGGTTCATACACCCGCAGAAAGGCAGCGCACGGCAGCATGATCAATCGTGACATACCGGTGCCCCTCAACAGAAGTCCCTGGCAGGGTGAGATTGCAGCAAGCTGCTCTCGGCGGCCTCGGGCCTGACGTCTTCGGCATACCCTTGGTCCCGAGATCCCGTGTCAACGGCGACAGCGGGCCGACCCAGGAGTCACGGCCGTGACCAACGTATTCGACAATTCCGGCTGGCCAGCCCCTAGCGGCGAGGCCGGCGTGGCGCGGCAGGCCGACGCCGGCCCATCGGCATCCCGTGGCCCTGCGGCCGCCGTCAGCGATCCGGACCCCGGGGGCCACGCGGCCAGCGTCGGCATGGCGGTGCCCACCGGGCACGAGCAGGTCGTGTTCTGCCACGACGCGCCGAGCGGGCTGCGCGCGATCATCGCCATCTACTCGACGGCCCTCGGCCCGTCGCTGGGCGGGACGCGCTTCTACCCGTACCCGAGCGAGGACGCGGCCCTCGCCGACGTGCTCAACCTGGCACGGGCCATGGCGTACAAGAACGCCCTGGCGGGACTCGATCACGGCGGCGGCAAGGCGGTCATCATCGGCGACCCGCTCCGGGTGAAGTCTGAGGCGCTGCTGCGGGCCTACGGCAGGTTCGTCGAGTCGCTGAACGGCCGGTACGTCACCGCGTGCGACGTCGGCACCTACAGCGAGGACATGGACATCGTGGCCCGGGAGTGCCGGCACGTGACCGGCCGGACGGTCGCGAACGGCGGTGCCGGCGACTCGTCGGTGCTGACGGCGTTCGGGGTGTTCCAGGGCATGCGCGCGGCCGCCGGGCACGTTTGGGGCACGACCAGCCTGGCCGGCCGCACGGTCGGCGTCGAGGGCGTCGGCAAGGTCGGGCACCGCCTCGTCGGCCATCTCGTCGAGGCCGGGGCCAGGACGGTGATCTGCGACGTGAACCCGGGCGCCGTGGAGCGGGTGCGGGCCAGGCACCCCGAGGTGGGGGTGGCCGCCGACCGCGACGCCCTGCTCGGCAGCGGCATAGACGTCTTCGCGCCGTGCGCGCTCGGCGGGTCGGTCAACGACGACAACCTGCCCCTGCTGACCGCCAGGATCGTCTGCGGCGGCGCCAACAACCAGCTTGCCCACCCCGGCATCGAGAAGCTGCTGGCCGACCGCGACATCGTCTACGCGCCCGACTACGTGGTCAATTCCGGCGGGGTCATCCAGGTGGCTGACGAACTCGCGGGCTTCAGCTTCGAGCGCGCTCAGGCGAGGGCAGCGCAGATCTTCGACACGACCAGGAAGGTCCTGGCGATCGCCTCGGACGAGGGCGTTTCCCCGGTCGTGGCGGCCGACCAGCTGGCGGAACGGCGGATGTCCGAGGTCGGCCGGTTGCGTGGGATCTGGCTTGGTTCGTCCTGACCATGCGGCCGGGCGCGGGGTCCCTGCCTGGGCGCCCGATTCCGCAGCGCACCGGCAGAACCGGCCGCGGCCCGTCCGCAACGGCCGGAGGCGCCAACCGCCCAAACCAGGTACCGTTATCTGTGTACGGAAGAACGAGCGCGCTGTGCTCCCGTTGGCGGAGAGGCGGCGGGTAGTTCAGCTGTGCGAGAAAGCCCGCAAGCGTCAGCGCGCTGAGGGCAAACGATCAGTGCGGTGACTTGGGGCCCTGGACGGGGTCCCGTACGTTCGAGGGGGTCGAGCCAATGGGGCGCGGCCGAGCCAAGGCCAAGCAGGTGAAGGTTGCCCGCCAGCTCAAGTACAGCGGCGGAGGCATGGATCTTGACCAGCTGCGGGCTGAGTTTGGCGTCGGCACGGACCGGCGGGACGCGGAGGATCACGCCGCGTACGCGGACTTCGCGGACCGCTACTCCGT
>JASHPR010000149.1 GCA_030038015.1 Streptosporangiaceae bacterium | reverse complement strand
CCGGGGCCGTGGCGGGCGCCGCGGCCGGGGAGCCGTTGCCGGAGGGCGGGGCCGAGGTCACGGCCTTGGGCGCGGGCGCCTGGACGGCGGGCGCGGCGGGCTTGGAGACCAGCGCGTCCGCTATGCCGGGCATCTGGCCGCCGAGCAGCTGGCTGATCTGGGCCAGGTGGGCGGCGACGCTCTCCTTCTGCTTGTTGAGCTCGTCGACGTGGCGCTGGGCGGCGGTGCGGACCCGGTCCGCCTCGGCCTTCGTGTCGGCCAGCAGCTGGTCGGCCTGGGCCTTGGCCTGCGCGACGATCTGGTCGGCGTTCTTCTTGGCGTTGCTGACCAGCTGGCGGGAGTGCTGGTCGGCGTCGCGGCGGGTCTGCTCGGCCTGGGCGCTGGCCTTGCTGGCCCGCTGCTCGGCCGTCGCGGCCCGCTGCTCGGCCTCGGACACCATCTTCTGCGTCGCGGACTGGGCCGCGGCGAGCCGCTCGGCTTCCTGCCGCTCGGCCTCCTCGCGCCGGGACGCGAGCTGGATCTCGAACTCCGCCTCGGCCTGCGCCCGCTGCGCCTCGCTCTCTTCGAGGATCCGCTGCGCCTGGCTGCGCATCTCGTCCGCCTGGCGCTTAGAGGTGGTCAGGATCTCGTCCCGCTCCCGCTTCGAGGACGCCTTCAGCTGGGCGACCTCGCGCTCGGTGGTGGTGCGCAGCTTGGCGATGTCGCGCTCGATCGCGGCGCGCTTCTCGGCGACCTCGTGATCCGCGGTGGCACGGAGCTTGGCCACCTCGCGCTCGGTCGTCGAGGTCAGCTCGTCGGCCTCGCGCCGGGCGCCGGTGCGGATGGCATCGGCCTCGCGCTCGGCCGACGACCGGAGCTCGTCGGTCTCCCGCTTGGCGTTGGCGCGCAGCTCGGCGGCCTCGTTCTCGGCCGCTGCGCGGAGTTCGGCGGCCTCGACCTTGGCCGTCGCGTTGAACTCGTTGGCCGCGGTCCTGGCCTCCTGCAGGATCTCGGTCGCCTGCTCCTCCGCGAGCCGGAGCAGCTGCTCAATGCGCGAGCCGAGGCCAGAGTAGGTGGGCCGCTCCTGCTCCTGGATCTGACGGTGCGCGTCGGCCAGCTCCCTTTGCAGCGCCTGGACCTGATCCCGGTGCTGGCGCAGTTCGGCGTCGAGCTGCTTGAGATGCTCGTTGACCTGGTGCGGGTCGTAGCCGCGCATGACCCTCGCAAAGTCGCGCTGCGGGGTCTCCTCGAAGAAGTTGCTGAGCTGGGCATCAATGTCGGGCTGCATGTTGCCTAATCCTGGGGGTTGACGCGGGGTCGACTGGGACATACGCACGTCCAGACGGCGGACGTCACGCTCTGCCTGCCGGCCTGGCGCCTGGTACGGGCCGCCAATGCCCGGCCGGCACGCAATTTCCGCTCGCCCGGTGCAAGGCAGCGTACTCCCCTCCTGAGTGGTTGGCTGCCCGTTCGCGCGGGCTCTTGCCAAAAGATCCCATTTATAACGACGGCACATTTTGCGCCGGCATAGCCATGAGCCGGGCGGCCAGGCCTTTGTCTGGGGCGGAAGGGCGGGCCGCCGGGAAACGCCGCCCTGCGCCGTCGCCCGGGGCCCGCCCCGGCGCGGGTCAGCCAGGCCCCGGCGCCTGCACCAGCTCGGTCAGCACGCCGCCCACGTCCTTGGGATGCAAGAACGCGATGGAGGCGCCCATCGAGCCGTGCCGCGGCCTGGAGTCGATCAGGCGCACGCCGGCCGCGCCGATCGACGCGAGTGCCGCCGAAATGTCCGTGACCCCGTAGCCGACGTGGTGCACCCCCTCGCCGTGGCGGGCGAGGAAACGCCCGACCGGGGTGTCCGGGCCGAGCGGCTCGAGCAGCTGGATGTACGACGTCCCGGCCGGCGCGTCGGCGACCCGCAGCATCGCCTCGCGCACCCCCTGCTGCTCGCTGCGCTCACGGCTGACGACCACGAGCCCGAAGGTTGACTCGTAGAACGCGATGGCCGCTTCCAAGTTGTGGCAGGCGATTCCCACGTGATCGATGCGGGTCAGCACCGGCAGCCTCCCGTCGGCGTGTCGTTCATAGGTATGGTTTCACGTATGCGAGATGCGGTGATCGTGGGAGGGGCCAGAACGGCCGTCGGGCGGCTGCTCGGCTCGCTGAGCGGGTTCAGCGCGGCCGATCTGGGCGGGATCGCGATCATGGCCGCGCTGGAGCGCGCGGGCGTCCCGGGCGGGCGCGTGGATTACGTGATCATGGGCCAGGTGCTGCAGGCGGGCGCGGGGCAGATCCCGTCGCGCCAGGCAGCGGTCGCCGCCGGCATCCCGATGACGGTCCCCTCGCTCACCGTCAACAAGGTGTGCCTGTCCGGCCTGGACGCGATCGCGCTGGCCGCGCAGCTGATCAGGGCCGGGGAGTTCGACGTCGTGGTGGCGGGCGGGATGGAGTCGATGAGCCGGGCGCCGCACCTGCTGCCCGGGGCGCGCCAGGGTTTCCGGTTCGGCTCCGCCGAGCTGGTGGACTCGATGGCGCTCGACGGGCTCACCGACGCGTTCGACCACCTCTCGATGGGCGAGTCCACCGAGCGGCAGAACGCGCGGCTGAACATCAGCCGCGAGGAGCAGGACGAGTTCGCCGCGCGGTCGCACCAGCGGGCCGCCGAGGCGATCAAGAACGGGCTGCTCGCCGAGGAGATCGTCGGCGTCGAGGTGCCGCAGCGGCGGGGTGATCCGGTGATCTTCGACACCGACGAGGGAGTGCGCCCGGACAGCACGCCGGAGTCGCTGGCCAGGCTCCGCCCGTCGTTCGCCGAGGACGGCACGATCACCGCCGGCTCGGCGTCGCAGATATCGGACGGCGCGTGCGCGGTGGTGGTGACGTCCGCGGAGGCCGCCGCGGCCACCGGCGCGCCGGTGCTCGCGGAGATCGGCGCGTACGGGTGCGTGGCCGGCCCGGACAACTCGCTGCATTCGCAGCCGGCCAACGCCATCAACCAGGCGCTCGGCAAGGCCGGGCTGACCGTGGCCGGCCTGGACCTCATCGAGATCAACGAGGCGTTCGCCGCGGTCGTCATCCAGTCCATGCGTGACCTTGGCGTCGGGCCGGACAAGGTCAATATCAACGGCGGCGCGATCGCGATCGGCCACCCGATCGGGATGTCCGGTGCCAGGATCGCCCTGCACCTGGTGTATGAGCTGCGGCGGCGGGGCGGCGGCCTGGGAGCGGCGGCGCTCTGCGGCGGCGGCGGCCAGGGCGACGCGCTGCTGCTGCGGGTGCCTGCGCCGGGCGTCAGTGGCTGACGCCCGCGAGCCTGAGGCCCTTGTCTCGGCCGCTGACAGCGGCGACCCGCGCGCGCTGGCCCGGCTCATCTCGCTGGTCGAGAACGGCTCGCCGCAGCTGCGCAGCGTCATGAAGCTGATCGCGCCGCGCACCGGCCGGGCGTGGGTCATCGGCCTCACCGGAGCGCCGGGGGTGGGCAAGTCGACGGTTACGGCCGCGCTGGTCCGGGCTTACCGGAGCCGGGGCGTGCGGGTGGGTGTCGTGGCCGTGGACCCGACGTCGCCGTTCACCGGCGGGGCCCTCCTCGGGGACCGGGTCCGGATGCAGGATCACGCCACCGACAGCGGGGTGTTCATCCGCTCCATGGCCAGCCGCGGGCACCTGGGCGGCCTGTCCTGGGCTGCCCCGCAGGCGCTGCGGATCCTGGACGCGGCCGGGTTCGACGTGGTCATGATCGAGACGGTGGGCGTCGGCCAGGCCGAGGTCGAGATCGCCTCCCTGGCCGACACGACACTGGTCATCGTGGCGCCGGGAATGGGCGACTCGGTGCAGGCGGCCAAGGCGGGGATCCTGGAGATCGCCGACGTCTTCGTGGTGAACAAGAGCGACCGGCCCAGCGCGCAGGAGGCCATCAGGGACCTGCGCGCCATGCTGGCGATGGCGCGCTACGACGACGGTGCCTGGAAGCCGCCGATCGTCCCGGCGAGCGCCATGCACGGCGAGGGCATTGACGAGCTCGCCGGCCGCCTGGACGCGCACGCGGAGTGGCTCGCCGGTTCCGGGGAGCGGGACCGCAGGCGCCTGGCCCGGGCCAGGGAGGAGATCTCCGCGATGGCCGTTGCCGCGATGCGGGAGCGGATTGGCGCGCTGCCCGGCGAGGCCCGCCTGGAGGAACTGGCCACCCTGGTCGCCGCGGGCAAGCTGGATCCCTACACCGCCGCGGACCAGCTCATCAGCTCCTGAGCCCGCGCCCCGCCGGTGCGCCGCCACGCCCCGCGCTCCCGCGTCCCATCGGCGCCCTGGGGGTGTCGGCGGCGTGCCCGGCCCCTGGCCATGATCGCCTCCACATCTGGAGGGTTGGCCGTAGGTATTCCGGATGGGCAGTTGGACACGACGGGCAGCACGTCGTTGTCGCTCGTTTCGTCGTGGACGTTCACTGATCAGTCTCCATGTAAATGGTCGGGGTGAGCTCGTGACGCAGCGCCGTTACGCCGCGGGACAAGTGCATCCGGACCGTCCCAGCCACAGGCCCGAACTGTTGGCGCAGGCACACAAGCCAGCCGATTCTCAGCCCAGATAGGGACCATTTCGCTGCCCGAGCGCGTGACTTAGCCGCAGGCGCACAGACGGATGGATCTGGAGGCCGTCAAGCTCGCCGGGCTCAGCCCACCGCAGGCCTGTTGACTCCTCGCTTATGGTCTCCGTGCCGCTGATAACGTCGGCAGCGGACAACTTCGTCGCCGACCGGCAGGCCGCTGCGAAGCTGCTGGACGCGGTTCCGGGCGCGGCGGTGGCGGCACGCGAGAACCGGGCGTTTGTGGGCCGGGCCGTGCGGTACCTGGCCGAGGAGACCGAGGTCCGCCAGTTCCTTGACATCGGCGCCGGCCTGCCCACCGCCCGTGCCGTGCACGAGATTGTGAACG
>JASHPR010000148.1 GCA_030038015.1 Streptosporangiaceae bacterium | reverse complement strand
ATCTCCGTGAGCCGCCTGATCACTTCCGCGTCGGGCAGCTTCTGCAGCTCGGCCTCTGACAGCCGCCCGCTGGTGAAGCGCTGCGCGAGATCAAGCACGGTGGCGGCCTTGCGCCGGGACAGCCCGAGACCCCGCAGCGTCTCCTCATCCACGGCCGCAAGCTCGTCGGCGTTCGGCACGCGGCCAGCGAACTGGCTGGTGAGGCGTGCGAAGATCGCGGTTGCCGCGATCACCGAGATCTGCTGCCCGATGACCTGAAAGACCAGTGCGGCGAACAGATTCATTGCGGGCAGCCTCTGTATCCAGGCGTCGGGGTCGAAACCGGGCCGGTCATCGATGAGCTGCGCGAGCACTGGATCGGCCGCGTGCAGCCGGGCGAGCCCGGTACGGATTTCCTGCGCGCGCCGTGACGTCACCACGCCGCCCAGCGTCCCTCATTCCGGCCCCGGACGGAAGGACCGATGGGCCAGCTCAGGCACCGGTGCCCAGCTCACCGTGGCCGGACGGGGAGATAGTCCCAGATACGCCTGCAGCGGCCCCGCCACGTGGAGCGGCCCGTCCGGGCGCCCGCACCGCGAGCCCGCCGCCCTGTGCTATTCGGGGTGAAGGGACCCACGCTGTTAAAACAGGAACAGTAAGGGTCCCTTCACCCCGTATGAATCCAGCGCGCCGCCGTGCAGAAGGCGGCTGGCGAGGGTGCGCGGGGCTGTGATCGAATTTTGGGGTCGCCGGACGGAAGGGGCGATCATGCTCGTCGCCGGAGTGGATTCGTCGACCCAGTCGACCAAGGTCGTGCTCTGTGATGCCGACGACGGCACCGTGATCGGGCGGGGGCAGGCGCCGCATCCGCCCGGTACCGAGGCCGACCCCGAGGTGTGGTGGTCGGCGCTGCAGCAGGCCGGCGACGGCCTGCTGGAACGCGCCGCCGCGGTTGGCGTGGCCGGCCAGCAGCACGGCATGGTCGCGCTGGACGAAGACGGCAAGGTGATCCGGCCCGCGCTGCTGTGGAACGACCTGCGGTCGGCCGGCGCGGCGGCCGAGCTGGTCAGCGAGTTCGGTGGCCCGGAGTGGTGGGCAGCCACGACCGGCAGCGTGCCGACGGCGTCGTTCACGGTCACCAAGCTGCGCTGGCTGGCCACCCATGAGCCGGCCAACGCGACCCGGGTCTCGGCCGTGCTGCTGCCGCACGACTGGCTGACCTGGCGGCTGCTCGGCGGGATGGGCGAGCGCAGCCGGGCGGCGGCGCAGCCGGGGCCGGCGGAGCGGGCCGGGCCGGAACGGGAAACGCCGCCGGTGACCGACCGCGGCGATGCGCCCGGCACCGGCTACTTCTCGCCCGCGGCCGGGGCCTGGCTGCCCGATCTGGCCGCGGCGGCGGTCGGGCACCCGGTCATGCTGCCCAGGGTGGCGGCGCCGGGCGAGACCGTCGGCCACACAAGCTGGGGCGCGGCGGTGTCCGCGGGAACCGGGGACAACATGGGCGCCGCGCTCGGGCTGGGTCTCGAGCCCGGTGATGTCGCCGTGTCGATCGGCACGTCGGGCACGGCGTTCGCGGTCAGCAAGGTCCCCGCGAACGACCCTTCCGGCGCGGTGGCGGGGTTCGCCGACGCCACCGGGCGGTTCCTGCCGCTCGTGTGCACGATCAACGCGGCCCTGGTGCTGTCCGCGGCCGCGTCCCTGCTCGGCACCGACCTGGACGGGCTCTCCGCGCTGGCGCTGGCCGCGGAGCCCGGCGCCGGCGGGCTCACCCTGCTGCCGTACCTGGACGGCGAGCGGACCCCGGACCGGCCCGGCGCCACCGGCGTGCTGCGCGGGCTGACCACCCGCAACGCGACGAGGGAGAACCTGGCCAGGGCGGCGGTCGAGGCCGTGCTCGCGTCGCTGGCCGACGCGGCCGACCGGATCGCCGCCGCGTGCGGGACCGGGCCCACGTCCGGGCGGGTGCTGCTGATCGGCGGCGGGGCGAGGTCGGCGGCGGTGCGCCAGGCCGCTCCCGGCATCTTCTTCTCGCCGGTGGACGTGCCCGAGCCCGAGGAGTACGTCGCGCTGGGAGCGGCCCGCCAGGCCGCGTGGGCCCTGGCCGGCACCCCCGAACCGCCAGCGTGGCCGCCGCGGCCGGCCGAGAGCTACACCGGCCCGGCGCAGCCGCAGGTCCGCGAGCGCCACGCGGCGCTCCGCGACGACACCGTCACGTGGGATGAAAGGACTGGCCCGTGAACAGCTATGAACCAGCACCAGCCGACCACTTCTCGTTCGGGATCTGGACCGTCGGCTGGCAGGGCGTCGACGTCTTCGGGACCGCGGTCCGGCCGCCCATGCCCGCAGAGCGGGCCGTGCGCAAGCTGGCCGAGATCGGCGCCTACGGGGTGAACTTCCACGACAACGACGTGTTCGGGTTCGACGACACCAGCCTGGAGCGAGAGGAACGGATAGCGGCGTTCCGCAAGGCGCTCGACGAGACCGGGCTCGTGGTGACGACCGCGACCACGAACCTGTTCGGGCACCCGATCTTCAAGGAGGGCGGGTTCACCGCCAACGACCGTGACGTGCGCCGGTTCGCGCTCGCCAAGGTGATGCGCAACCTGGACCTGGCGGCCGAGCTCGGCGCCAAGGTCTACGTCTGCTGGGGCGGCCGCGACGGCGCGGAGTCCGGCGCGTCCAAGGACGTCCGCGCGGCGCTGGACCGCCTCAAGGAGTCCTTCAACATCCTGTGCGCGTACGTTCTCGACCAGGGATACCGCATCCGGTTCGCGATCGAGCCCAAGCCGAACGAGCCACGCGGCGACATCCTGCTCCCCACGGCCGGGCACGCGCTGGCGTTCATCAACGAGCTCGAGCACCCCGAGCTGGTCGGCATCAACCCCGAGGTCGGGCACGAGGAGATGTCCGGGCTCAACTACGCCCACGCGATCACCCAGGCGCTGTGGCACGGCAAGCTCTTCCACATCGACCTGAACGGCCAGCACGGCCCCCGCTACGACCAGGACCTGCGGTTCGGCGCCGGCAACGCCAGGGGAGCGTTCTGGGTCGTCGACGCGCTGGAGGCCGGCGGTTACGACGGGCCGGTGCACTTCGACTTCAAGCCGCCGCGCACCGAGGACGACGAGGGCGTGTGGGTGTCCGCCGCCGCGTGCATGCGCAACTACCTGATCCTGCGCGAGAAGGTGCGGGCGTTCCGTTCCGACCCCGAGGTCACCGAGGCGCTGCGGGCGGCCCGGGTGCCCGACCTGTCGCTGCCCACCTTGGCCGAGGGCGAGACCTGGCGCGACATCCGCGGCTTCACCCCGGACATCCCGGCGCTCGCGGATCGCGGCATGGCCTTCGAGCGCCTGGACCAGCTCGCCCTCGAGTATCTGTACGGCGTGCGCTAGGCCCCGGCTCGCGGCGAGGCGGCCGGGTGCGGGTCACGGCGAGGCGGCCGCATCCACCCCCCACTAGACACGGGTCGCGGCGAGGCAGGCGGCCCAGCCACCGGTCTCGAACGTCCGCACCGTGCACTGGGCCGTCTGCGGGTAGTACGCGCCCATCTGCCGCCTGACCGTGGCCGGCGGGATGATGTCCGACGGGTTGGCCGGCGGCCTGATGAAGGCGAACGCCTGCGGGTACAGCGACCTGTCCGGGAGCACGTTCCGCAGCAGCTGGAACTCCGCGGTCTTCGGGTGGCTTGCCGACATCGGGATCCACGTCGCGCCGTTGGCCTTCAGCGACGCAGCGGACGGCTTGTCCTGCGGCAGCGATGACACCACGGTGTAGTAGCCGTCCTTCAGCCGCGTCAGGTAGTCCGGGGAAGCGGCGAAGCGCGCCGCAGCGCCCTGGCCGGCCTCGACGGCCGGGTACGGCTGCATGTTGAGGTAGTTGGCCATCGACCAGTAGAGCACCTGGAACTTCGGCTTGGTCCAGTCGACCGGGTGGGCGCCAACTGAATTTCCCGGCACGCCATGGCCGGCCCTGACCGGGCTGGTCGGCGCCCGGCCGTGGGTCACGACCACGTACCCGGGCTTCGGGGTGAACGCCATCTCCAGGTACCCGTTGGCAGGGTTGGGGAAGAGCCCGGCCTCGGAGTCGGCCGATGGCCCGAAATACTGCAGGTCCGGGGCGGCGCAGCCGGACGCGCACGACATGGCCACGCCGTCGTCGCGGAGCCCGCTGAGCACCGAGACCGTGCTCACCAGCGCGGCGCGGTCGTTTTCTGCCGCTCCCGCGCGGCCGCACGGCAGCAGGGCGGTGCTGCGCCCGTCCCTGGTGACGGTGACCGCCGGGAGGCGCACGGCGGCGTCCCCGCCTGCCGGGAGGTAGGTCCGGAAGATCACGTAGCCCATGCCCTTCGGGCCGGACGGGGTGACCGGCGGGTGCTGGTCGATCGTCGGGATCGCGTTCTCCGAGCGCTGCTGCGCGGCCGTCGCCGTCGGCAGCAGGCGGATCGTGAACCGCTGCCCCGGGCGCACCCGCCCGGTCTGCCACGGGTTCGTGCTGCCCTTGTCCGGGCTTATCTGGTAGCCGGAAAGGTCCGAGGGCACGCTCTGCCCGCCCACCGTGTTGCTGAACAGCTGGAAGGAGTCGTTGTAGACCGCGAACGACATGAACCGGCTCACCGGGTACTCGCCCCTGATGGTCACCGATTCACCCGGGCTCGCCAGGAACGGGGTGAGCCAGTACGCGGTGAAAGGGTCGGGCGCGGACACGTTGGCGGTCTTCGCCGTGGTCTCGACCGGCCACGCGCAGCCGGGAAAGACCGGCGCCGCCGCGGACGCCCGCGCCGGCTTCGCGGCGCTGCGGGCCAGGCCGGAACCGCCGATGGCGCCGGCCGGGTAGGCCAGCGCCGAAGACAGCGCGGCCGCCCCCATCACGGCGGCGGCCTTCGCGGCGCGCCGCGAGCATGAGAATGCCATCTTGAAAGCCCCCGATAGGCGGCACGCCATTTCCCCCGACGGCGTGCCCGTGCTCGCGAGGCTACCGGCGCGGCTATCCCGCGTCACGTCACCACGCCGCGAGCGCGCCGGCCGCGTCTGGTGACGTTATGGGTTCAGAAAAGTCCGGCTCCTGCCGGACTTTTCTGAACCGGAATGCGATTCTGCCTCTTGCCGCGGCTCAGCAGTTGCCGTGGCGGCCTTCACGGCGTGCGGGAGCCGTCGATCTGGTCGAAGTCGCCGACGCCGTTGCTGCTGCCGCCGCCGCCCGACCACTGCCACATCAGCGCGTACTTGGAACTGCTGGTGACCCCGCCGAAGAAGTCCGCGCAGGTCGACGACGCGCTGCCGGTCAAACACCATCCCCGGGGCGGGTGGGCCAGGCTGCTGGTGAAGGCCTCGTAGGTCCACTCGTAGGTGTCGGGGATCGACGAGGCCGTGCCGGTGCCGAATATGTCGGCCCAGATGTCGGGAGCCGAGTACACGCCCACGTTGTACGAGGAGTGGCTGGTCACGTAGTCGGCGAACCCGTTCAGGTCGGCCCGGTCAACGCTCGCCGCGACGTAGGAGGTCTTCACCACGGTGCTGCACGGCGAGGTGTACACATTGTCCCAGCCGTTGTCGAACGCGGGAGTGTAGTCGGACGGCCCGCCCGGGATCTCGATGTCCATGAAGATCACCGGGTAGGTCACGTGCTGCTTGGCCGCGTCGGCCAGCGCCCGCGCCGCCTGCTTCGCGCCCCAGGCCGCCGCCTCGCTGGTCGTGCCGTTGTAGTCCGGGTCGACCCCGGGGCCGCCCATGAAGTAGTACACGCCGGTGCCGATGCCCAGGTGCAGCGCGTAGTTGGCGTTGGCCTGCGCGCTGTTGGCCGCGGACCAGACCACGATCTTGTGGCAGTCCTCGAGGTTGGCCCAGTTCCCGGTCATCCCGATGTACCCGCCGTAGGCGCCGCCGATCACCGGCTCGTGGTACGGCGCCGACCCGGTGATCGTCACCGCCCGGCTGTCGGTCCCGTACCAGAAGCCGGCCGGCTTGTCGCCCGCCCCGGCCGGGACAATGCTCAGCGCGGACAGGGCTGCCGCCAGCCCGATAACGCCGGCCGCTGCCGCAACGCGGCGGCCTTTCCGCCGGCCCTGCCGCGGCGGCCGGTCTGCTCCTCGCCGTCTCATGCGTTCCCCTTCGTCCGCGGTGACTCCAGGCGTCCGCGCACTGCGGTGCCCGCCGCACGAATGTTCACCCGTTTTCTGGCGTTTCCAAGGGCCAAAAGTCCCCAACCTAGCCGGGCTGCGCGGCGAGCTAGCCGGGCTGCGCGGCGGGGATTCTGGCAAGATCAGGCCGTCCAGGTCGCACCGTACCGTGCCAGCAGGCCTGGCTGCCCGCCGAAACGGAAGGCCCGCCGATGGAAGCTCCCGGCCGTGATCACGCCCTCGATCACGTGGTGGTGGTCATGTTCGAGAACCGCTCGTTCGACAACCTGCTCGGCCGCCTCTACCAGCCGGGCGAGGTGGCCTCGTTCGAGGGAGTGAGCGGGGCGAACGGCCGGGAGCTCAGCAATCCCGTCCCGGAGTGGGCGGCCGACCGGCCCCGCGGCGGCTCCGTGCTGTACGGCACCGCGCACGGCATGAACGCGCCGGACCCTGACCCGGGCGAGGAGTACCAGCACGTCAACACCCAGCTGTTCGGGATCATCGACCCGCCGGGCAACCGCGGCAGGGCGGCCGACAAGATGGAGCCCCCGTACAACGCCCCGGCCGACCCTGGCAGGCCGCCCACCATGGACGGCTTCGTCGCCGACTACATCAGCGCGTTCGCGTACGAGATGGGCCGGGAGCCCAGCTACGACGAGTACGCCCAGATCATGGCGGGATACACGCCGGAGCAGATGCCGGTCACCTCGGCGCTGGCCCGCGGGTTCGCAACGTTCGACCACTGGTTCTGCGAGGTGCCGTCGCAGACGTTCGCCAACCGGTCGTTCTTCCACGCCGCGTCCTCGTCCGGCTACGTGGTCAACGTGGACCCCGCCGACGCCTTCCCGGTGCACAACACCGCCGAGACGATCTTCGAGCGCCTCGAGGCGCAGCACCTGACCTGGCGTGTCTACTGCGACCCACCGAGCCACATCTCGCTCACCGGCATCATCCACGCCGCCCGGCTGCTCGACCGGTTCCGCACGAACTTCTTCACCACCGACCAGTTCGTTGAGGACGCCGCCACCGGGCAGCTGCCCGCGTACTCGTTCATCGAGCCGAACCTGCTGTACGGCCACAATGACATGCACCCCGCCTTCGGCGCGCTGTACCCGGGCGTGGACTTCGACCCGCCGTCTTCCCTGCTCGGCGGCGAGGCGCTGCTCGCCAGGATCTACGACGCGGTCCGCTCCTCGGCCACCCCGGGCGGGTCGAACGCGTACAACACGCTGCTCATGGTCAACTTCGACGAGCACGGCGGCACCTACGACCACGTCCCGCCGCCGCCAGCGCCGCCGCCGGTCCCGGCGGGCCCCATCGGGCAGCTGGGCTTCGGCTTTGACCGGTCGGGGCTGCGGGTGCCAGCCATCGCCATCTCGCCGTGGATCGGCGAGCGCACCGTCGTCACCGCCGAGTACCGGAACACCTCGGTGCTGCGCACGCTCCGCGAGCGCTGGGGGCTCGGCGCGCCGCTCACCGCCCGCGACGCGGTCGCCGCCGACATCACCCCGGTGCTCTCGCTGGACCGCCCGCGCTCCCCGGAGGACTGGCCGGATGCCGTCCCGCTGCCGGTGCCGCCGTTCATCCCGGAGGCCATGCCCCGCGACGTGCCGCTGCGTGCGCTGTCCAAGGCGGCGCTGCTCGCGCTCCTGGAATGCGGGAAGGGACTCGGCATGCGCGTCCCGCACCTCGACCGGGACGCCGACGTCCTGCGCGCCGACGGCATGGCCATCGTCAGCGAGTGCTTCGGCGAGACGTTCCCCCACCTGCAGGGCCATTGAGAACGTGACGAAAGCCGCTGGCCCGCCGTCCCCGGGTCAGGGCCTGCTCCTGGCCGGCGCGAGGCCGTTCCCGGCGTAGTCGCACGTGCCGTCGGCCTGGAACTGGCGGGCCGCACGCGTCACCTCCGCGCCCAGGGCGCGAAGCTGGCCGGCGATGGCCTCGTCGGTCAGCCGGCC
Organism: Streptosporangiaceae bacterium; assembly: GCA_030038015.1. GTDB lineage: Bacteria > Actinomycetota > Actinomycetes > Streptosporangiales > Streptosporangiaceae > JASHPR01. The sequence goes on along the minus strand of JASHPR010000148.1, from coordinate 7,043 downwards.
GTCCGGGTCGAACGTCTGCCAGGACTGCGGCACCGGCATCACCAGCGGGACGCTCCACCCGCGCAGCGAGCGGGCGATGAAGTCCATCGCGTTGACGGTCTGCAGGCCCTGGACCCCGCCGGCCGTGGAGATTAGCCCGATCGGCTTGTTCGACAGGTACGGCGGCGTGCGCTCGGCCAGCAGGATGAGCCAGTCCAGCGCGTTCTTGAACGAGCCGCTCACCGACCCCTGGTACGTCGGGCTGCTCCAGACCATCGCGTCGCAGGCGTACACGGTCTCCGCGAGCCGGTGCGCGGCCTCGGGCGGCGCGTGCTCGGCCGTGTACATCGGCAGGTCCAGGTCACGGATGGAGATCAGCTGCACGTCGGCGCCCTTCTCTGCGGCGCCGTCGAGCGCGGCCTGCAGCGCGGTGCGGCTGGTGGACGCGGCCCTGAGCGAGCCGCCCAGGCCCACGACGCGTACCGGCCGTGCCATGGTGCCTCCCTCCGCTGGTCCCCGGTAGCGCAGCCTATGCCTCTGGCGCTCGCAGGGTGCGGCCGGGCGTTCACCTTCCCGTTACGGCCAGGGCCGTCGTCTGGCGTTCCCGGCCAGGGCGGGGGCATGGTAGGTGCATGGCCAGGCCTGAGACGTCCGGAGGCGCCATGACCAGCGGTGACGGCCAAACAGGGCGGATCGGCACCGGGCGAACCGGCGCGGGGAGCGCCCCCGCGCTCGCGATGACCGTGATCTGCGCCGCCCAGTTCGTGCTGCAGCTGGACTTCAGCATCGTCAACGTGGCGCTGCCCACGATCCAGCGCGAGCTCGGCATGGCAGCGGCCCAGCTGCAGTGGATCGTCACCGGGTACGCGCTGACGTTCGGGTCGCTGCTGCTGGCCGGCGGCCGCCTCGCCGACCTGCTCGGGCGGCGCAGGCTGCTCGCCGCCGGGCTGGTGCTGTTCGCGATCGCGTCGCTGGCCGCCGGGCTGGCGCGGTGGCCGCTGATGCTGATCGTGGCGCGGCTGGTGCAGGGCGCCGCCGGGGCAATGGTCTCGCCGGCCGCGCTGTCCCTGCTGACCACGACGAACCCGGAAGGCCCGGCGCGGAACCGGGCGCTGTCGATCTGGCAGGCGACCACGGCCGCCGGCGCGACCGCCGGGATCGTGGCCGGCGGGCTGCTGACCCAGTACCTCGGCTGGCGCGCGGTGTTCCTGGTGAACCCGCCGCTGATCGCGATCATGCTGGCCCTGTTCGGGAAGCTGCCCGCGGCCGCGCCGGCCGGCGGCGGCCGGGTCGACATCCGCGGCACGGTGCTGGTGACCGCGGCGATCGCGGCGCTGATCTTCGGGCTGAGCCACGGCCAGCAGTACGGGTTTGCCGCGCCGGCCACGATCGCGTCGATTGCGGCCGCGGTAGTGCTCGGCGCCGCGTTCGTCCGCACCGAGCAGACGGCCGCCTCGCCCATGCTGCCGCTGCCGATCCTGGCCGCGCCGACCCGCCGGGCGGCCGTGGCCGCGATGCTGATGATCGGGGCGATCCTGGCCGGCTACGTCTACTTCGTCTCGCTCTACCTGCAGAAGGTCGAGGGCTTCAGCCCGGTGCAGACCGGGCTGGCGCTGCTGCCTGCGACCCTCACGGTCGTGCTCACCTCCACGCTCGGCACCCGCCGCCTGGTCGCCCGGTTCGCGATCAAGAACGTGCTGCTGGCCGGGCTTGGCTGCATGGCCGCCGCGCAGCTGTGGCAGGCCCAGGTCTCGCCCGGTGCCAGCTACGCCGTTGCGGTGCTGCCCGGCCTGCTGTTCACCGCGGTGGGCATCGGCCTCGCGCTGCCCACCGCCTCGATCGCGATCACCAGCGGCGTGCACGGCCGGGACCAGGGGCTGGCCGGGGCGCTGTTCACCACCAGCCAGCAGACCGGCGCCGCGGTCGGCCTCGCCGTCCTGGCCACCGTGGCCGCCACCCGCACCGCGCACGCGGCAGGATCCCTGACCGCCGGCTACCAGCTCTCCTTCCTCATCGCCGGCGGCATCGCGGTCCTGGCGGGGGTGCTGGTCGCGGTCCAGCTCAGATCGCGGGAGTGCCAAGAGGAACTGGCCCGGCAGAACAGCGCCGCCCAGGGTGGCCCCGCCGTCCCGCCAGCCGAGGCCCAGCTCCGCAAGTGCTGACGCCCTTGGCGGCGCTGATCCGTCCATGTCACATATCCCGGCGGCCCAGTGTCATGTGGATGAGGTCCGCTGCCCAGCCGAATTTGACAGGAGGGTGCCCGATGGCACGCATGGAGGGTGTATCGAAGTCCCAGGCCGGCCTGGTCGTCAAGCTCGTGTACCGGTTCGGGCCCAGGGCGATGAAGAAGCTGACCGGCCGCGATCCGCAGACCGGCAGCGGGATCGAGCCGATCCAGATCTGGGCGCACCAGCCGAAGATGATGATCGGCATGGGCCGGTTCAACCAGGCGGTCCGCAAGGGCAAGGCCGTCGATGAGCGGGTCAAGAACCTGGTCGAGCTGAAGGGCGCGCAGATGATCGGGTGTGAGTTCTGCGTCGACCTCGGCTCGCAGGTATGCCGCAACTCCGGTTTCTCCGATTCAGAACTCCTCGCCCTGCCCCGTTACCAGTCCAGCGGCCTGTTCACCGATCGCGAGAAGGCGGCGCTGGACTACACGGTCGCGGTGATGCGCACGCCGGTCGAGGTCACAGACGAGCTGTTCGCGCGAGTGCGGTCGTACTTCGACGAGCGTCAGCTGGTGGAGATCACCGCCCTGCTGGCGCTGGTGAACGTCGACCGCTTCAACGCTGCGTTCGGGATCGGCTCAGCGGGCTTCAGCGACGGGATGGTGTGCGTCCCGCCAGACCGCCCTGATCGTGCACCGTCATCTGCCCGCATCACCGGGCCCGCGGCCCAGCCCGGCGGGACGGGGATCGTCTCGTGACCTGGCGGCTGCCGCCAGCCAGGGCCCAGCTCCGCAGGTGCTGACGCCCTCGCCCGCCCTGGCCCAGTCCCCTCGCACGCCCGGCGGCGGCGATCAACGGCGCTGGGCCGGCCTTGGCTATGCTCGTGTGATCATCCGGGGCCGGAGGGCTGGGGGATGGCCGAGGGATTCGACCCGATTGAGGCCGGAAAGCAGCTGCATGAGCACGGCGAGCAGCAGCACCGGCACGCGCACGAGGAAGCCGGCGAGCACGGGGGCAGCGGTGACCGGCATTCCCGTATTGTCCAGGTCTGCGAGGCGGCGCTGCTGGCGCTGGTCACGCTGACCGCCGCGTGGGCCGGCTACTCGGCGGCCAGGTGGAGCACGGAATCGCGGATCTACCTCGCGCAGTCGTCCACCCTGCGCAACCTCGCCACCAGGGACGACATCGAGGCGATCTCGATCCGGAACTTCGACGCCTCGACGTTCAACGCCTGGTTCATCGCCTTCACGCTGAACAGCCCGCAGAAGGAGGCGGTCGCCGAGCGCCGCTTCCGGCCCCAGTTCCGGGTCGCCTTCAACGCCTGGATGGCGACCGACCCGCTGCACAACCCGAACGCGCCGCCGGGCCCTACCTACATGCCGCAGTACAAGCTGCCGGCTCAGGCACAGGCCAGCACGCTCGACAACCAGGCCACCGCCAAGTTCAACTCCGGCAACCAGGCCGGGCTGACCAGCGACGACTACGTCCAGATCACGGTGTTCCTCGCCGCGGTGCTGTTCCTGGTGGGCATCGGCAGCTCGTTCAAGTTCTACAAGGTCCGCTACTCCCTGATCGGTTTCGGCGCCGCGCTGTTCGTCGTCTCGATCGTGCTGATCGCCCGCCAGCCCGGGCTCCCCAGCTGACGGCCAGCCCGCGCTGCCGGAACGTTCAGGGCCGGCCCCGGTCTGGCAGCCCTGCCAGCAGCAGCGCCGGGACCACCTCGACCGCGAACGGCCATTCGGCGCGCAGCGCCTCTCGCCCGGCAGCCGTGGCCAGCGTGGAGTAACGGCCCTCGATCAGCTCGAAGGCGGTGACCGAGGGCTCCCGCGGATCCGGATCCACGATCCAGTAGGCCTGGACGCCGAATCGCTGGTACGCCGCCTTCTTCCGGTTCAGGTCGATCAGGGCAGTGCTCGGCGACCTGATCTCTGCCGCCAGCAGCGGGGGCGCGGTGAGCTTGGCCGCGCCGACGTCCTCCCACCGTACGACCACGACGTCCGGGTCGAACTCGGTGTCGTCGGAGAGCTGGAGCGCGGGCTCGGCCAGCACGCACAGATCATCCGGACAAGCATTCTCCAGCAAGGTGACCAGCCGCGTGGCGGCCAGTTGGTGCACCGTGGTCGGCCGGGGGCTCACGATCAGCACCCCGTCCAGCAACTCGTACCGGCGGCCGTCATCAGGCATCCGGTCCAGGTCGTCGACCGTGAACGGCTGGCCTGGGGCCGGCCAGGCTTCGGCGATGCTCACAGCACTCATCCTGCCTCCTCAGGTTCATGTGAGCCACTCTGACCGCCACCGCCGACAGTTCTGCGGGGTCGGCAAGCGGTTGCAGGCGGCGACCGGGCCGGCGCCCGGGCCATGCGCGCCGAACTGCGGGAAGCCGAGCACGCGTGGGATGAGGCCCTCGCCGCGCTGGAGGAGTCTGCTGGCTCCCGCGCGGGGCTTGCTGGCTGTCGACCTGGCCGATGCAACGGCGTGTCATCGGCCCGCTCAGCCCGCGCGTCAATTACCTTGAGGCGGCGATCCGGGTCGCGGAGAGCCTGCTTCGCATGCCCGACCCGAGCCCGGCTGCGGTACGCCTGCTGCGGCGGTTCGCCGCGAACATACCGGGCGCCAGCCAGGGCGCGAGACCGGCACCCCCCGAGCTCGTCGCCACAGCCGCGCACGCCGAGCTGAAGATCCATCAGGACCAGGATCTGGCGGCCCGCCAGGAGGCTGCCGCACGCGTTCGGGCCCAGCTCGGCGATGCCGAGCAGCTATTCGGCTCCAGGATGCGGGTGATCCCCCACAGCGGAACTGGCGCCTGACCACCAGCGCTTCGGCCACGTCACCCCGCCGATTACCGGCGGGCTCCATTGCGGCGGACGCTGCCGTCGAGCTGGCCCAGGGAGAAGGAGGTCACCCCGCCGATTGCCGGCGGGCTCCGTTGCGGCGCGCGGCATACTGCCACAGTGACCGGCAGTGAGGAGGACCGGACCCACGGCCAGCACGCTGCATAGCCGCCCGGCCGGGTGCGGATAGCAACGCCCCGGCTAGAGCTTCGCCTGCGGCGAAGACGAGCTGGCGCGGCTGGCTGCCGTGGCGGCCGCGGGAGTGCACGCGCCGGGAGCCCAGCCGTTCGGGATTCCCTGGGCAGCCCAGCCGCCCGCGCTGCGGGCCAGGTCAGTCCTGCAATGGCACTGGGCCACCCGGGGCACCTGGACGCCGCAGCGGTGGACGCTCGACTTCGCGGTCTTCCTCGACGGTGAGCCGGTCGGCGCCCAGGGCCTCAGCGCCGTCGGCTTCCCGGTCCGCCGGGAGGTGGCGACCGGCTCCTGGCTCGGGCTGCCGTACCAGCGGCAGGGCCTCGGCAAAGAGATGCGGGCAGCGGTCCTGGTGCTGGCCTTCGCTCACCTGGGCGCGCTTTCCGCGGTCACCGGCGCCTTCACCGACAACATAGCCGCCGTCAAGGTCAGCAGGGCCCTGGGATACCACGACGACGGGCAGCAGATCGCCGACCGCGACGGCGCCCGCGTGCTCGCCCGCCGGTTCCGGCTCACCGCACCCCCGGACATGCAGCGCTGGCCGCTGGTGACCGTCAGCGGGGCCGATGACGAGTTCCTCGGCATGTGCGGCGCCGCAGACCCGGCAGGCCACCAGGCCCTGCCGCTGGGCGGCTACCCGCACGCGTGACATCTGGGGCCGTCGGCGGAGCGTGCGGCTACCGGTCCTCGGCGGTGATCCACTTCTCCGCGTAGCCGGGCTCGGCGGAGGCGAGAACGGCGAGCGCCTCCTCGGGGGAGTGGGCCCGCTGGACCAGCTCCCGGTTGGCGGGCTTGAGCAGCCCGACGCTGACCATCCGGTCCAGCTGGGTGCCCAGCGGCTCCCAGAAGGAGTCGACGTCGAGCAGCACGATCGGCTTGCGGTGCAGGCCGAGCTGCGACCAGGTGGTGACCTCGGCGAGCTCCTCCAGCGTGCCGAGGCCGCCCGGAAGGGCGATGAACGCGTCGGACAGGTCGTACATGAGCTGCTTGCGCTCGTGCATGGAGGAGACCTCGTGCAGCTCGGTCAGGCCCGTGTGGCCGATCTCGCGGGAGAACAGGCCGACCGGGATGACGCCGGTGACCCGGCCGCCGTCGCAGAGCGCGGCGTCGGCCAGCTCGCCCATGAGGCCCACGCTGCCGCCGCCGTAGACCAGGCCGACGCCCCGCCGCGCCATCAGCGTGCCGAGGGCGCGGGCAGCGTCCCGGTAGCGCGGGTCGGGAGGCGTCGACGACCCGCAGAACACGCAGACCGCCCGGAGATCAACCACGACCAGAAACTATCCGAACGCTGCCTGGCCCGCGGAATCCCCCGGGCACGCCGAGTGTCGGAACGATGCGCGCCGCCCGGCGTGACAGGCTGCTCGTCATGGCACCGAGAACCGCCGCGCCCGTCGTGTGGTCGTTCTTCTCGGGTGCGATGGGGCTGGACCTCGGCCTCGAGGCGGCGGGCTGGCACCCCGCGCTCGCCGTGGAGATCGAGCCCGTCTTCTGCCGGACCATCAGGCAGAACCGCCCGGGCATCCGGGTGATCGAGTCGGGCGTTGCGGCGCTGTCCGGCGACAAGCTGGAGGCCCTGACCGGCCACCGCGATGTCGACCTCATGGTCGGCGGGCCGCCGTGCCAGAGCTTCTGCCCGGGCGGGAAGCGCGCGGCGCTCCGCGATCCGCGCGGCAACGCCATCTTCGGGTATCTCCGGCTGGTATCTGAGGTGCGGCCGAGGCTGTTCGTGCTGGAAAACGTCGCCAACCTGGTCACCGCGGCGCTCAGGCACCGGCCGATCGCGGCAAGGCCGGGCCAGTCCTGGAACCTGTCCTCCTATACGGCGGGCCCGCGGCTGCCGGCCGGCGGCAGAGGCGGCGGCCCGCGGCTGCCG
>JASHPR010000147.1 GCA_030038015.1 Streptosporangiaceae bacterium | reverse complement strand
CCGGCCCCGGGGCCGGCGGCCCCTCGGTGCCCGGCGTGCCCGGCGGGGCCGTCAGGTTCTCGCGATCCGGCCACGGCGCCCCGGCAGCGTCCCAGTCGGCAGCCATGTCGTAGCGGGCGACAAGGTCCTGCCACGCAGCCTCGTCGCCGGCCGCCCCGCCGTTCGCGCTCCCGCCGGTGACGTCCTCGCCGTTCACGTCATAACCCTCGCCACGTCGAAAGGCCCACCCGTCATCATCCTCGCGCTACCCACCCTGAGGGGCTGTTACCCCCTCCAGGCGCGGCTGTGGGCCCTGACGAACTCCAGGCTCCCAGCGAAGATGGCCGGCGCGTCGTTGTCCAGTGTTGCAACGTGGTAGCTGTTGGCGCATTCCCGGACTTCCAGCTGTTTGCCCGGGAGCGCGGCGCGCAGCACCCTGAGGCTGGCCGGCCCGACGACGTGGTCTTCGGCGCTGTGGTAGACGAGCACCGGCTGGGTCACGTCGGCCAGCTGGGCCCGGGTGACCCGCCAGAGACCGCGCAGGCTGTCCACCGCCTTGACCGGCGTCCGGTCGTAGCTCAGCTCGCTGACCTGCTCCTTCTTGATGTCGCTGCCGACTCCCTTCAGCGAGGGCTGCACGAGCTTCAGCACCGGGGTCAGCGCCAGCAGCGGCGTGTCACCGGTGACCGACGGGTTCACCAGGACGAGGCCGCTGACCGCCGCGCCGCGCAGCTCGGCCAGCCGCAGCGCCAGGCAGGCTCCCATGGAGAGCCCCATCGCGAAAATCTCGTCGGTGTGCGCCAGGAGCTCGTCAAACGCCCGGTCGACCTCGGCGTACCAGTCCTCCCAGCGGGTGCGCGCCATGTCCTGCCAGGTGGTGCCGTGGCCGGGCAGCCTGGGCAGCGAGACGCTCAGCCCGGCATCGGCCAGGTAGTCCGCCCAGGGCCGCATCGACTGCGGGCTCCCGGTGAACCCGTGGCAGAGCAGGGCACCGGTGGCCGAGCCGACATGGGTGAAGGGTTCTGCGCCTGGCATCACTGGCATGGCCGGGTCCTCTCCGCGTGCCGCCGCTGCGGTCCGTCGCTTCCGCCCCTCCGCATCGTCGCATGCGAACAGGCCCCGTCGCATATGTTGGCGGCGCGTCATCCCGTGGGAACATGAATGCGTGTTCTACTGGGTGGTCAAGGCGATACTCGGTCCGTTTCTGAGGATCGTGTTCCGGCCGTGGGCGGACGGCATCGGCAACGTCCCGAGAGAAGGGCCGGCGATCATCGCCAGCAACCACCTGTCGTTCTCTGATCACTTCTTCGCCCCCCTGCCCCTGCCGCGCAAGGTGGTCTTCCTCGCCAAGGCGGAGTACTTCACCGGCCGCGGCCTGAAGGGCCTGGTGAGCAAGGCTTTCTTCAGCGGCCTCGGCCAGATCCCGCTGGACAGGTCCGGCGGCGCGGCGAGCGAGCGCGCGCTGCGCACCGGACTGCGGGTGCTCGCCCACGGCGACCTGCTCGGGATCTACCCGGAGGGGACCAGGACCCCGGACGGCCGGCTGTACCGGGGCAAGACCGGCGTGGCCAGGCTGGCGCTTGAGGCGAAGGTGCCCGTGATCCCGTGCGCGATGATCGGGGGCTTCGAGTTCCAGCCGCCCGGCAAGATCACGCCGCGGCTCCGGATCCGGCCCGGCGTGAAGTTCGGCAGGCCGCTGGACTTCTCCCGCTACTACGGGCTCGAGCACGACCGGGTGGTGCTCCGGGCCATGACGGACGAGATCATGTACGAGATCATGAAGCTGTCCGGCCAGCAGTACGTCGACCGGTACGCCCAGCGCTCCAGGGTGGCTGTCCCGGCCGCCAACGAGTGACTGCTGGCCAGCGGGCGCCAGTTCCATGATCGTGGTTGATTGATGACCGTAATCGTCGCGTACTCACCACGATCATGAAAAGTTGCTCCTGCAGCCTGGTTAAGGACAGGTCGCGTGGGCCGAAACGATGAGACAGGCTGGCCGGAAGCGTGATACGGACATCGCGCCCGTCGTGAAGTCCGCTGAGCTGGCGGGCGTGGCCTGGCGGAACTGATGCTACGGCTCGGCGCCTGCGCCGGCCGCTGGCTGCGGCAGGAACCTCAGGCCGGCGAGCTCGCCCGACCCCTGGAAGCCGATCCGCAGGGCCAGCGGGCCCTGTGCGAAGGCGATCGTCACGTCGGCGGCGACCAGGCCGTTCTGCCGGTGGCAGGCGACCGAGACCTCGCCGGCCGGCCCCGCGGTGCGGGCCATGCGGTTCGCCCAGGCGCGGTCGAAGTTCTCGAACGGAATCCTGCCGCGGAACCTTGGGGCGGCCCCGGCGTAGACGTCCGCGATCCGCCCGTCCAGCAGCGCCTGCACTACCTCGCGGGCCCGGTCTTCCCACTCCGGCCCGATCGGCTGCGGGCGGGCCGCACGGGGATCGCCGTCCGCCAGGGCCAGCACTGCCGCCCTGGCCAGCTCGCTGGAGTCGCTTCGGCTGCTTACCATGACCGCTGCGCCGCGCAACTGGCCGGGGTCGATGACCACAGCCGAGGAGAAACCGCCGGTCGTGCCGGTGTGCCCGCGCCGCCGCCCGTCAACCACGATCCAGCCCAGGGCCTGCTCCCGGCCGGCCTCGATCGGCAGCTGCGGTGCCTGGACGGCCGTGAGCGCGGCGCCGAGCGGCGTCTGCGGCGGGCGCAGGCACGCCTGGGCGTACCTGGCCAGGTCGCCGATGGTCGCCTCGACCCCGCCGGCGCCCGGCAGCGGCCGGTCCCAGTGCCGGACCTCGCGGCCGCCGCTGTGCCCGGGCAGCGGGATCCCGGCGCCGGCCTGCCCAACGCCGGAGCAGGTCATGGACAGCGGGCCGAGCAGCCGCCCGGCGATGAGCGTCGCGTAGTCCAGCCCGCTGGCCCGCTCGAGCACGAGCCCGAGGAGCTGGTAGCCGAAGTTGGAGTACTGGCGGGCGGCGCCCGGCTGGGCAACGGCCTGGCGCAGGCCCTCCTCGGCGATCTCGGGAGTAAGCGAGGCCCAGACGTTATCCGGGTCGGCGGGCCGGTAGCCCGGGGGCATCCTGGGCAGCCCCGAGGTGTGCGTGGCGAGCTGCCTGAGGGTGATCGCGCCGTTGGCGCCGGCGGGCAGCCACCGGCCCACCCCGTCGTCCAGGGACAGTGTGCCCTCGGCCGCCAGCAGGGCGAGGAGCGTGGCGGTCATCGTCTTGGTGACCGAGCCGATCTCGAACCGCCCGTCCGCCGGCGTGCCCGGAGGGCTGGCGTGGCTGACGATCCCGGCCTCGTCCACGCCGGCCGCGGCGACGACGACCCCGGCCGCCTCGAACGAGCCATCGAAGGTCTCGGTCAGCGCCCGCGCCGCATGCTCAGCCCACGCCATCGGCAGCAGCCTATCCCCCGGGACCTTCCGGGCCAGATCATGCCCGGACGGTCCGTTCAGGAACTTCCCTGACATCCCGTCGGAGAGCGTCGGCGCCGGTCAACCAGCAAGGCCTGCCGGCCGTCCTATGGCTGCCTGGACTGGAAGAACGAGCCTCGGGGGTCTGCCGGTGAAGGTCAGCAAGCTTGGCGCAGGCGCGTTGTCTGCGCTCGCCTTAGCGGCGCTGGCGTTAGCGGCGCTTCCGGCTGCGGGGGCTGCGGCGCGGACGGCCGGCCAGGCGGCAGGCCCGGGCTTCCGGCGCGCCTGCGCCGCCGGGGCCGTGCCAGGCTGGGCCGAGTGCCTGGCCCTCGTGCAGGAGAACGCGGTGTCGTTCCGGGGCCTTGCCCGCGGCGCCACCCCGGCCGGCTACGGCCCGGCGCAGCTGCAGAGCGCCTACAACCTGACGCTGGCCTCGGCCGCGGCAGGCAAGGGCGAGACGGTCGCCGTCGTGGACGCCTTCGACGACCCGGATGCCGCGCCGGACCTCGCGGTGTACCGCGCCCACTACCACCTGCCGGCCTGCGGCACGGGCTGCTTCACCAAGGTCAACCAGCAGGGCAAGGCCAGCCCGCTGCCGAGGCGGGCAGGCACCAGCGGCTGGGCCACCGAGGAATCGCTGGACATCGACATGGCGTCGGCCATCTGCCCGAACTGCCGCATCCTGCTGGTCGAGGCGGACAACAGCTCCGACGCCAGCCTCGGCAAGGCGGTGGACGCGGCGGTGGCGCTCGGGGCCAGGTTCGTGTCCAACAGCTACAGCTCCCCGGAGACCCCTGCCGAGGTCAGTGACGACGCCGGCTACTACGACCACCCCGGCGTCGCGGTGACCGCCGCGGCCGGCGATTCCGGGTACGGCGTCGGCTACCCGGCCGCATCGCCGTACGTGACGTCGGTCGGCGGCACGTCGCTGGTGCGCAGCAAGGCCGCGGCGAGGGGCTGGGCCGAGACCGTCTGGGACGACGGGGCCGGTGCCACGGGCTCCGGGTGCTCACGCTACGAGCCCAAGCCGGCCTGGCAGACCGACCCCGGCTGCACGAACCGCACCGACAACGACGTGGCGGCGGACGCCAACCCCAGCACCGGCGCTGCGGTCTACGACAGCTACGACCAGGGCGGGTGGCTGGAGGCCGGCGGCACGTCGGAGTCCTCGCCGATCATCGCCGCGACGTATGCCCTGGCCGGGGCCCCCGCCGCGGGTACGTACCCGGCGGAGTTCCCCTACCTGCACACCGGCGGCCTGTACAACATCACATCCGGCAGCGACGGCTCGTGCGGCGGCTCCTACCTGTGCACGGCCGGGCCCGGATACAACGGCCCGGCCGGGTGGGGAACCCCCGACGGCACCGGGGCGTTCCAGGCGGTCGACCACACGGTCGCCGTCGCCAGCCCGGGTGACCGGCGCAGCAGGAAAGGCGTGCGGATCACCCCGCTGCGGATCGCGGCGCGCGATTCTGACTCCGCTTCGGCGCTGACGTTCACGGCCACCGGCCTGCCTCCCGGGCTGTCGATCAGCCGGCACGGCGTCATCTACGGGAAGCCCAAGGCCGGCGGGACCTACCTGGTCCGGGTGCACGCGACGGACGCCTCGGGGATGACCGGGTCAGCCAAGCTGCGGTGGACCGTGTGGCCCGTCCGCTGACCGGCGGGCACCCGGCCGGGCCAGCCGCCGCTCAGTCCTGGCGGGCCCAGCCCCTGGCGCGCTGCACCGCGGCACGCCAGCGGGCGTAAGCGTGCTCGTCCCTGGCTCCCGGCTGGAACCGGCGGTCGAGCAGCCACGTCGCCGCCAGCTCCGCCTGCGACGACCACACGCCGGTGGCGAGCCCGGCCAGGAAGGCCGCGCCCAGCGCCGTGGTCTCGGCGACCACCGGCCGTTCCACGGGCACCTGCAACTGGTCCGCCTGCACCTGCATGAGCAGGTCGTTGGTGCTCGCGCCGCCGTCCACCCGCAGCGCGCCCCCGCTGGGCGGGCCTTGCGCCTCCGCGGCCATGAGGTCGGCGACGTCACGCACCTCGAACGCGATCGCCTCGAGCGCGGCGCGCACCAGGTGGGCGCGGGTTGTCCCCCTGGTGAGGCCGAATATGGCCCCGCGCGCGTCGGGGTCCCAGTACGGCGCGCCGAGCCCGGTCAGGGCGGGGACGAACACCGTGCCGCCGGAGTCGGGAACCGACCGCGCCACCGCCTCGCTCTGCGCGGCGCTCTCCAGCAGGCCGAGCCCGTCCCGCAGCCACTGCAGGGCGGCGCCGGTCACGAAGACCGAGCCTTCCAGCGCATAGGTCAGCACCCCTGAGTGGTCCATCCACGCCACCGTGGACAGCAGCCCGGCGGGGGAGCGGACGACCGATGTGCCGGTGTTGCAGAGCACGAACGACCCGGTGCCGTACGTGCACTTGGCGGAGCCGGGGGCGAAGCACGCCTGGCCGAACATCGCCGCCTGCTGGTCTCCGGCGATCCCGGCGACCGGCAGGGACAGGCCGAGGAAGGCCGCCGGATCGGAATGGCCGATCAGCCCGGACGACGGCACCACCTCGGGCAGCGCGTGCGGCGGGACGCCGAAGAGCTCGCACAGCTCGGCGGACCACTGCCCCGCCTCGATGTCGAACAGCAGCGTGCGCGACGCGTTGGATGGGTCCGTGACATGGTGCCGGCCCCCGGTCAGCCGGGCGATCAGGTACGAGTCCACCGTGCCGGCGGCGAGCGAGCCGCCGGTGACGTCCGCCCAGACCTCCGGCTCGTTCTCGGCCAGCCAGGTCAGCTTCGTGGCGGTGAAGTACGGGTCGAGCCGGAGGCCGGTCAGCGCGGCGACCCTCGCCTCGTGCCCCTGCTCCCGCAGCCGCGCGCAGATCTCCGCCGTCCGCCGGTCCTGCCAGACGATCGCCCGGCGCGGTGCCACGAGCGTCGCCCGGTCCCAGATCACGGCGGTCTCCCGCTGGTTCGTGATCCCGATACAGCGCGGCGGGGCGGCCCCGTCCAGCGCCTGCTTGCACGCCGCGAGCGTCGCCTGCCAGATGCCTTCCGGCAGGTGTTCCACCCAGCCGGGCCGCGGGTAGTACTGGCGGAACTCTTCATAACCACGGCTGGCAACCGCGCCGTCGGCGGAGATGATGAGGGCAGTGACGCCTGTCGTCCCGGCATCGATCGCGAGCACGCTCATGGGCACTAGTGTGGCGGTCGGCGGATTGAGATGAAGACCTCACGCGGGAGGAAGATCCATGCGAGTCGGAGTGCTGAGCGGCGGCGGTGACTGCCCGGGCCTGAACGCGGTCATCCGCGCGATCGTGCGCACCGGCGCGGCGGAATACGGTTACGAGTTCACCGGGTTCCGCGACGGCTGGCGCGGGCCGCTCGAGGGCGACACCATGCCGCTGGACGTGCAGGCTGTCCGCGGCATCCTGCCCCGGGGCGGGACGATCCTCGGGTCCTCGCGGACCAATCCGCTGGGGGAGGAAGCGGCGGCGGGGGGCCGCTCCGGGCTGGAACGGATCAGGGACAACCTGGCCAATTTCGGCGTCGACGCGCTGGTGGTGATCGGCGGCGAGGACACCCTGGGCGTCGCCGCCCGGCTGCACGGGGAGGGGCTGAAGGTTATCGGCGTGCCAAAGACCATCGACAACGACCTCAGCGCCACCGACTACACGTTCGGCTTCGACACCGCGGTGAACATCGCGATGGAGGCCATCGACCGGCTGCACACCACGGCGGAGAGCCATCACCGGGCGCTGATCGTCGAGGTGATGGGGCGCAGTGCGGGCTGGATCGCGCTGCACGCGGGGATGGCGGGCGGCGCGAACGTGATCCTGATCCCAGAGCAGCCGTTCGACATCGAGCAGGTCTGCGCGTGGGTGCAGCACCGGTTCCAGACCCGGTACGCGCCGATCGTGGTGGTCGCCGAGGGCGCGCACCCCAAGGAGGGCAGCGAGGAGCTCCTCACCCAGGAGCGGGACGCGTTCGGCCATGTCCGCTACGGCGGGGTCGGGCAGATGCTGGCCAGCGAGATCGAGCGGCGCACCGGCAAGGAGGCCCGGGCCACCGTGCTCGGCCACGTCCAGCGCGGCGGCACGCCGACCGCGTTCGACCGGGTGCTGGCCACCCGGTTCGGCATCCACGCGATCCGCGCGGTGGCGGACGGCGCGTTCGGCTCGATGGTGGCGCTGCGCGGCACGGAGATCGTCCGGGTCCCGATCGCGGCGGCGACCAGCGAGCTGAAGCTGGTGCCACGCGAGCGCTACGCCGAGGCTGAGCTCTTCTTCGGCTGAGCGGCCGCGGCTCCGGATGCGCCACGCCGGCCGGGCCGGTGGGCCGCACGGAACGAAGCGGCCTTGACCCGGTTCTGGCAGGACGTCGAGCAGAACCTCCGGCTCGCGTTGCGCGAGGTGTCCACGTAGGCCCGGTCGCACCGGGGGGCGGCGCAAACGCCAAGGCGCTCGTGCGCTTCGCTGCCCAGTACCACGGCAAGCCCGGTGGCGCATCCCGCCGCCCAGCTTGTGACCAGCGAGTCCTCGGCACTGTGGAAGTGCAGGTGCCAGGACTCGCCGTCGTGCCGGTCCAGGCGCGGCCGGGCACCCGTGCTGGCGAGCATCTCGTTGACCAGGCGGGCGGCGTCGTCGGTGCGGCCCGCCGCCACCGCGTCGAACACCGCGCGAAGCTGCGCGGCGACCGCGCGGAACTCGCCGGCCTCGCCCGGCGTTACCTGCCGGACGTCGGGCCGCCTGGCCCGGAGCGCGGCGGTGACCGCCGCCGCCAGCGCGCTGCCCCCCGGCGGCAGGTACGGCCTGCCGCGCTGATGGCCCGGGGTGAGCGCGTTGACAAGCCGCACGGCCACGGTCACCACCGTGCTGGTGTGACTGGTGAAATCCACTTGACCGGTTACGTCCTCGGCGCCTAGGTTCGTGACTGCCGAAATGATAGTAGCCAGTGACGCGAAGCGCCGCGCTCCGCTCTTCGGCGGCCAGGACCGCGAGATCCTGCGGCTCGCGGTGCCCGCGTTCGGCGCCCTGGTCGCCGAGCCGCTGTTCCTGCTCGCGGACTCCGCGATCGTGGGCAGGATCGGCACCGTGCCGCTCGGCGGCCTCGGGGTCGCCAGCCAGGCGCTCACCACCCTCGTGAACATCTCGATCTTCCTGGCTTACGGCACCACCGCCGCGGTGGCCCGCCAGCTCGGCGCCGGCCATCGCCGGGCGGCGATCAGGCAGGGCATCGACGGGCTCTGGATGGCCGCCGGGATCGGGCTGGCGGTGATCGCCCTGGGCTGGCCGCTGGCTCCGGAGATCATCCGGGTGTTCGGGGCCTCGCCCGCCGTGAGCCTCGGCGCCGTGACCTACCTGCGGGTCAGCGTGCTCGGGGCGCCTGCCATGCTGATGATCCTGGCCGGAACCGGGGTGCTGCGGGGGCTGCAGGACACGCGCACCCCGCTGCTGGTGGCCGTCGCGGCCAACGCCGTCAACGTCGCGCTGAACGCGGCCTTCGTGCTCGGCCTGCGGCTCGGCCTGGCAGGCTCCGCGTGGGGCACGGTCATCGCGCAGTCGGCGGGCGCCGCCGCCTACATCGCGGTGGTCGCCCGCGGGGCCCGCCGGGCCGGGGTCGGTTTCGGCACGGACCTCGCGGGGCTGCGCTCGGCCGCGACCGCCGCCGCCGGGCTCGTCGTCCGCACGCTCGCGCTGCAGGCGGTGCTGGTGGTCAGCACCGCGGTCGCGGCG
>JASHPR010000146.1 GCA_030038015.1 Streptosporangiaceae bacterium | reverse complement strand
GAGAGCCTGACGCTGCGCGACACCTCCACCGGCGCGATCGAGACCGTCAGCGCGCAGTGGCTGTTCCTGTTCATCGGGGCCGCCCCGCTTACCGACTGGCTGGACAACGTCGTGGTGCGCGATGAGCGCGGCTTCGTGATCTCAGGCCTCGACCTGTCCGTGGAAGGTGAGCGGCCCCGTGGCTGGGAGCTGGATCGGCCGCCATATCACCTGGAAACCAGCGTTCCCGGTGTCTTCGTGGCCGGCGACGCACGGGCCGAGTCGGCCAAGCGCGTCGCTTCGGCCGTCGGCGAGGGCGCCATGGCCGTCATGCTCGTGCACCGTTATCTGGAGAAGCTATGACCGAGCCGGCCTCGTGCAGTCGAGCAGCGCAGCTGCCATGCAGCCCCGAGGAGCTGCGCACCCTGTTCCTGTTCGAGAAGCTGGACGACGAGCAGCTCGCGTGGCTGTGCAGCCACGGGCACGTCGAGCAGCTGCCGCCCGGGCCGGTCTACGCCGAGGGCGACCCGGCGACCTGCTTCTACGTGCTCCTGGAGGGCACGATCATCATGTCCCGGCGGGTCGGCGAGGACGACATCGAGGTGAACCGGACGTCCGGCCGCGGCACCTACGCGGGCGCGTTCAACGCGTACATCGAGCAGCTGCCGCACGTCTACAACAACTCGATGCGGGTGCCTGAGCCGTCGCGCTTCTTCGTGCTGGACGCCAGGGACTTCGCGACCATGATGCGCGACTGGTTCCCGATGGCCGTGCACCTGCTCGAAGGGCTGTTCTTCGGGCAGCGGAGGACCCAGGACGCGATCGGCCAGCGGGAGCGGCTGCTCGCGCTGGGCTCGCTGTCGGCCGGGCTCACGCACGAGCTGAACAACCCGGCCGCCGCCGCGGTGCGGGCGACGGCGGCGCTGCGCGAGCGGGTCGCCGGGATGCGCCGCAAGCTGGGCCTGATCGCGGCGGGCCGGTTCAGCCCGGAGATCATGCAGGCCGTGATCCAGCTCCAGGAGCGCGCCGTTGAGCTGGCCGCGAAGGCGCCCGCGCTCACCCCGCTGGAGGCGTCCGACCGCGAGGACGCGATCAGCGACTGGCTCGACGGCCACGGCGTCGCGGGCGGCTGGGACCTGGCGCCCGTCTACGTCCAGGCCGGCCTGGACACCGCCTGGCTCGACCACGTCGCGGCCACGGTGGACGGGGCGACGCTCGAGCCCGCGCTGCGCTGGCTCGGCTACACGGTCGAGACCGAGCTGCTGATGAACGAGATCGAGGACTCCACCGCCCGGATCTCCACCCTGGTCGGGGCGGCCAAGCAGTACTCGCAGCTGGACCGGGCGCCGCACCAGGTGGTCAACGTGCACGAGCTTCTCGACAGCACGCTGATGATGCTCGGCGGCAAGATCCCTCCCGGGATCACCGTGGTCAAGGACTACGACACCGCGCTGCCGCCGGTCCCCGCCTACGCGGGCGAGCTCAACCAGGTGTGGACGAACCTGATCGACAACGCGGTGTCGGCGATGAACGGGACCGGCACGCTCACCGTGCGGACCAGCCTCGACGCCGACCGGAACCAGGCGGTCATCGAGTTCGGCGACACCGGGCCCGGCGTGCCCGAGGAGATCCGCGGCCGGATCTTCGAGCCGTTCTTCACCACCAAGCCGGTGGGCGAGGGCACCGGGCTCGGGCTGGACATCTCCTGGCGCATCGTGGTGAACAAGCATCACGGGGACCTGCAGGTGGAATCCGTCCCCGGTGACACCCGGTTCCGGGTAAGGCTCCCGCTGGCCGACGGCGAGCCCGGCACAGATCCTGAACGTGACGCCGCCCGCCAGCCTGGCCCCGCAACGGAACCCGAGAAGGAGGAGAACCGATGACCGCTGTGCCGGGCATCGACCCTTCCGTCCCGCCGAGCGGCACCGGCTGCGCGGAATGCGAGGCGAGCGGCGGCTGGTGGCTGCACCTGCGCCGGTGCGCGCAGTGCGGGCACATCGGCTGCTGCGACACCTCGCCGTCGCAGCACGCGACGGCGCACGCGCGGGCCACCGGGCACCCGTTCATCCGCAGCTTCGAGCCGGGCGAGACGTGGTTCTGGAACTACCAGACCCAGGAGACCTACGAGGGCCCCGAGCTGGCCCCGCCCGAGTGCCATCCGCCCGGCCAGCCGGTCCCGGGGCCCGCCGGCCGGGTGCCCCCGGGCTGGCAGCGCATGCTGAACTAGCGATGCGGGTTTCAGCGCCGCAGCCGCCGGGACCTCCCATTGCCCCGCGCGCCTCCGGCACGACCATGCGTCAGCGGTGCCCCGGCGGCGAGGACCGCCTCCCGCTGCCAGCGAAGCGCCCGCGGGGGAGGCCATGAAATGAGGCGGCCGGTTCGCATCGCCAACTGCTCCGGCTTCTACGGTGACCGCGCATCGGCGGCCCGGGAGATGGTCGAGGGCGGCCCCATCGACGTGCTCACCGGCGACTACCTGGCCGAGCTGACCATGCTGATCCTGTGGAAGGCCCGGCAGAAGGATCCCGACGCCGGCTACGCCCGGACCTTCGTCAGCCAGTTCGAGCAGGTCATCGGCACCTGCCTGGACCGCGGCATCACGATCGTGACCAACGCGGGCGGGCTCAGCCCGGCCGGGCTGGCCGCCCGGCTCCGCGAGACCGCCGGGCGGCTCGGCCTGGCGCCGGAGATCGCTTACATCGAGGGCGACGACCTGCTCGGCCGGATCGGCGAGCTGACCGAGGCCGGGCACACGCTGGCCAACGCCGACACCGGCGAGCCGCTGGCCAAGGCCGGGGTCACACCGGTGACCGCGAACGCCTACCTCGGCGGCTGGGGCATCGCGGCCGCCCTGCGGGCGGGAGCGGACGTCGTGGTCTGCCCCCGGGTGACCGACGCCTCGCTGGTGGCCGGCCCGGCAGCGGCCTGGCACGGCTGGGGCCCCGCCGACCTGGACGCGCTGGCGGGCGCGGTGGTGGCGGGGCACGTGATCGAGTGCGGCCCCCAGGCCACCGGGGGCAACTACCCGTTCCTGGCCGAGCTGCCCGACATGCGCTACCCGGGATTCCCGATCGCGGAGGTCGCCGCGGACGGCAGCAGCGTGATCACCAAGCATCCCGGCACCGGCGGGCTGGTGTCGGTCGGCACGGTCACCGCGCAGCTGCTCTACGAGATCGCGGGCCCCGCGTACGCCAACCCCGACGTGGTCGCGCACTTCGACACGATCCGGCTGGACCAGGCCGGCCCGGACCGGGTGCGGATCAGCGGCGCGCGCGGCGGGCCGCCGCCGGCGGACCTGAAGGTGGCGCTGAACTACCTCGGCGGCTACCGCAACACGATGACGATGGTGCTGACCGGCCTGGACATCGAGGAGAAGGCGGCCAGGGCGGAGACGATGCTCTTCGACCTGCTCGGCGGCAAGGACCGGTTCGGCCAGGCCGACGTGCGGCTGATCCGCTCCGACCGGCCGGACGCGCCCACGAACGAGCAGGCCACGGCGCAGCTGCGGGTCACGGTCATGGACCCCGACCCGGCCAAGGTCGGCCGGTCGTTCTCCAACGCCACCATCGAGATGGCGCTGGCCGGCTACCCCGGGTTCCACACCACCACCCCGCCCACGGCGGAGAGCGCATACGGGGTCTACTGGCCCGCGTTCGTGCCCGCCGGCGTGGTCGAGCACGCGGTCGTCCTGCCCGACGGGAGCCGCCAGCTGATCCCGCCGCCCGGGGCCGGTGCCACGGGGAAAGAAGCGGCAGCGGGGCCCGGAAGGGCG
>JASHPR010000145.1 GCA_030038015.1 Streptosporangiaceae bacterium | reverse complement strand
CGGCGGCGTGCTGCGCGGCGGGCTGCCCCGCGGCAGCGTGGCGCTGGTCGGCGGCGGGCCCGGCGACCCGGGGCTGATCACCGTGCGCGGCCGCGAGCTGCTGGGCGAGGCGGACGTCGTCATCACTGACCGGCTCGCGCCACGGTCACTGCTCGCCGGGCTGGCGCCGGACGTCGAGATCGTGGACGTTGCCAAGGTGCCCAGGGGCGCGGCCGTGGCGCAGGAGCAGATCAACGCGCTGCTCGTCTCGCACGCGCGCGCGGGCCGGTTCGTGGTCCGGCTGAAGGGGGGCGACCCGTTCGTCTTCGGGCGCGGCGGCGAGGAGCTCCTCGCGTGCCTGCGGGCCGGGATCCCGGTCACGGTGGTCCCCGGCGTCTCGAGCGCCGGGGCCGTGCCGGCCGCGGCCGGCGTGCCGCTGACGCATCGCGGCGTCGCGCAGGAGTTCCACGTGGTTTCCGCCCACGTCGCACCGGGTGACGAGCGCTCCGCGGTGGACTGGCGGTCACTGGCGTCCTCCTCGGCGACCCTCGTGCTCCTGATGGCCACCGAGCACCTGGGAGCGATAGCCGACACTCTGATCAGACATGGGCGTCATCCCGAGACTCCCGTTTCGGCTATCGCGGACGGTACCCTGCCCTCGCAGCGCACAATTAACGCAAGACTGGATAGCGTCGCCCACGACTGGGCCAGGGCCGGCCTCCGGCCCCCGGCGGTCGTGGTGGTGGGGGAGGTCGTGGCCATCTCCGAGCAGATCTCTGAGCTTTGCGGGGGCCTGGCGGGGGCGCCGTGGGGCACGTTTGTGCCCGGCGGCGTCGGAAAGATCCGGGGGCAGGTGGTATCCGCTGCGCGGGGTAGCGAACCGAGTGAGGAGGGAGGCTCCGGGGCCGGCAGCTGGCCGGCGCCGCGGGCCGTGCGCGATGACTGAGGGACCGGGCGTTGCCGCAGCGCCGGTGCCGCCTGGCCGCATGCCCCGGTCCCTGTCAAGCCCTCCTGCAGAACGCCTTCCGGGTGGCTCGGCCGGGTACGAAGAGGTCGAGCCGCATGTGCGGGTGGACGGCCGGAGGCTCGAGTCGGCCCTGCTGGGGCTCAGGCACGTGGTCGTCGATGTGCCGCTGCACCTGGAGGCGCCGGGGGCCGATGAGGCGCGTGCCGAGCGGCGGAAGCTGCTCAGCCAGATCGACGACTACCTGCTGCCGCGGCTGCGCCAGTCCGGGGCGCCGGTGCTGGTCGCGCTCGTCGGATCCACCGGCGCGGGCAAGTCGACGCTCATGAACAGCCTGGTCGGCGCCCACGTCAGCAACACGGGAACGCGCCGGCCCACGACCAACAGCCCGGTGCTGGCGTGCCATCCCGGCGACGCGCGGTGGTTCGCCGAGAACGTCTTCCTGCCGACGCTGCCGCGGGTGCGGCAGCAGGGCCTGGCGATGCCCGGCCGGGACGGGCTGCTGGTGCTGGCCGAGAACGAGGGCATGCCAGAGGGCGTGGCCCTGCTGGACACACCCGACATCGATTCCGTCGTGCAGGCGCACCGCGAGTTCGCCCACCAGTTCCTGGACGCGTCGGACCTCTGGCTCTTCATGACCAGCGCCGCCCGCTACGCGGACGCCGCCGTCTGGGATCTGCTCCAGCAGGCCAGGGACGTCGGTGCGTCGCTGGCGATCGTGCTCTCCCGCGTGCAGCCCGCGTCCGCCAGGCAGCTCAGCGCGCATTTTGACGCGATGCTCGAAGCCAATGGCCTGTCCGGGGTGCAGCGTTTCATGATCGCGGAGACCGTCCTCGCCGGCGGCATGCTGCCGCCCGAGATCTACGGCCCGGTGCGGGAGTGGCTCGACGAGACGTCGGTGCAGCAGGAGCGCCGGGTCGCGGTGCTGACCCAGACGATGTCTGGTGTGCTGGACACGTTCCGCACCAGGGTTCCGGCGCTCGCCGAGCACGTGGAAGGCCAGCTCAGCCTGCTCGCGGAGCTCTGGGCACAGGCCGAGGGCTGCTACGCGGCCGGGCTCGCCGAGTTCGACGAGGCGACCAGGAGCGGCTCGCTGCTGCGCGGCGAGATTCTGGCCCGCTGGCAGGACTTCACCGGAACCGGCGACCTGCTGCGCATGCTGCAGGTCCGCCGCAACGGCCGCCCCGTCGGCCGCCCGCGCAAGCGGCAGGTACCCGCGCGGGCCAAGGCGCTCAAGGCCGCGCTGCGCGGCGGTCTCGAGACGCTGGTCGCCTCGCTTGCCGACCGCGCCGCGGAGGATGCCGTCGCCAAGTGGCAGCAGGGTGACGCCGGCGCCGCCCTGATCAGGAAGTTCGCCGCAGGCCGGGCGGCGGCCACCCCCGGCGGCGTCACGTTCGGCATGATCGCCCAACTGGACTTCATCCCGTCGGGGGCAGGCCGCGAGCAGCAGGAGGCGGACCTGGGGGGCGCTGCCGCGCTGGCGCGGTCATCACCCGACCTCGCTACCCGGGCGGCGAGGGCGATCAGCGCCTGGCAAGATCACGTGATGCAGCTCGTCAAGGCGGAGAACGTGACGAAGCGGTCGGTGGCGCGCGTTGTCTCGTTCGACGAGGAGTCGCTCGCGCTCGTGCTGACGATCGGCATGCTCGGGGACGGTGCGGGCGGCGCGGCCGCCGCCGAAGGCGCGAGCGCCGTGCCGCACCGCCTGCTCAGCTCGCTGTTCGGCGCGGGCCAGCTGCGCGAGCTGGGTGCCAGGGCACGCCTGGACCTGCACGAAAGGGTCAGCCGGCTGTTCGACGAGGAGCTGCAGCGGTTCGGCGTGATCATCAACGCCGCCGGCGCGCCCGACGACCGCTCCGCGTCCTCGCTCCGCGAGGCCGCAGAGGTTCTCGAGGCCTGCCGATGACGGCGAGCGGGCGGCCGTGGCCGATCTTCGGCTCCGGGCGGCCGGAGCCTGGGACGTCTGCCGCCGTGACGGCGGGAGAGCAGCAGGAGGACCCGGCCACCCCCGGGCCGTCCAGGGCCGCGCCGGGCGTGGCTGGCCGCCAGCCCAGGGCCGGCTCGGTCGCCGTCAGCCCGCTGCGGGACGGGCATCCGGCCGCACCATCCTGGCCGGGCCTGCCGGGGAGCCGGCCGGCCAGGCCCGCGTCGCCGGTCCTGGACCTGTCGGCCCGGCTCACCGCGCTGACCCGGCTGATCGAGATCGCGAAGGCCCGCACCGCGGCCGGCGGTTTCACCGAGGGCCTGATCCAGGATTCCGAGGCGCTGGTGGAGCGGGCGGGCGAGCGGCTCCGGCTGTCCGCCGGCCACACGGTCGTGGCGCTGGCCGGTGGCACGGGCAGCGGCAAGTCCTCGCTGTTCAACTACCTGGCCGGCGCTGACTTCTCCGCCGTCGGGGTGACCAGGCCGGTAACCAGGGATGCCCATGCATGCGTCTGGGGGGCCTCGGGTTCCGGGCCGCTGCTCGAATGGCTGGGGGTGCCGCGCAGGTTCCGCTACGTGCGGGGGAGCGCGCTCGACGGCGGCGAGTCCTCGCTGAACGGGCTGGTCCTGCTCGACCTGCCGGACCATGACTCGGTGGTGGGCGGCGCAACCCATCAGGTCGACAGGCTGATCGGGATGGCCGACCTCATGGTGTGGGTGCTCGACCCGCAGAAGTACGCGGACGCGGCGGTGCACCGCCGCTACCTCGTGCCGCTCGCCGGGCATTCCGAGGTGATCGCCGTCGTGCTGAACCAGGCGGACCTGCTCGGCGCCGCCGAAGCCGAGGACTGCGTCGGCGACCTGCGCCGGCTCCTCGACTCCGAGGGACTGCACGAAGCCGGGGTGCTTGTCACGTCGGCGGTCACCGGCGCCGGAATGGACCAGCTGCGCACGCTCCTGGCCCGGGCGGTGTCCGAGCGGAGAGCCACCAGCGCCCGCATCTCAGCCGACCTGGACGGCATCGCGGCGGAGTTCGCGCCGTACGCGGAGCAGCAAGGGGAAGGCTCCGGCCGTGCGGCGCGCGGCAACGCAGGCGCGGGACCGGGAGCCGGGGATGAGGACGCCGGCCGCGTGCCCGCGGAGGCCGCGGAGCAGCTGGTGGACGCGTTCTCGGGTGCCGCCGGGGTGCCGGCGGTGGGCGATGCGCTGCAGAGCGCGCGCGAGCTGCGGGCGCTCGACTACGTCGGCTGGCCGGTCGCGTGGCTGGTGGAACGGCTCACCGGCCGCGACCCCGTGCGCCGGATCCGGCTCGGCAGGCTGTGGGCAGAGCTCAAGAGCATGGCCGCGGGGCCTTCGGGCGCGCAGCAGGCGGACATCGACAGCGCGCTCACCAGGCTTGCCGACGAGCTCGGCGCGGCATTGCCCAAGCCCTGGTCGCAGACGATCCGGTCGGCCGTGCGGTCCAGGGCCGAGGAGATCCCGGCCGCCGTCGGCACCGCCATCGGCGAGTCGATCCCGGAGGAAAACAAGATCACGCCCTGGTGGCGGCTTGTCGGCGCGCTGCAGGGGCTGCTGCTCGGCTGCGTGATCGTCAGCGTGGCGTGGGTCGTGGCGCTGCTCGTCCTCGGCGTCTTCAAGGCGGCCGGCACCGTGCCCAGGCTGTTCGGCGACGCCTCCCTGCTGCCCTGGATCATCATCATGATCGCCGCGTTCCTGTTCCTGGGCTGGCTGACCGCGACCGGCTGCATGAACCTGGTGCGGTCAGCGGCCGCGCGCGAGCGCTCGCGGGTGCTGGAGGCCATGCGGGCCAAGATAGGCAGGGTCGCCCGCGACAAGGTGCTGACCCCGGCAGAGCAGGAACTGGACGAGTACGCGCGGTTCCGCGGCGAGCTGCGGGTCGCGGCCGGCCGGTGACCCCCGGCCCGGGGCTCAGGAGGCGCCGGGCAGCACCCGCGGCTCGACCCGCTCCTCGACGGCCCGCCCGCCGTCCCTGACCACGCTGTACGCGCCCTTGCCGCGGACCTCGGACACCGCTCCGGCGAAATCTGCCCCGTGGTAGACGATGCCGACGCCGTCGTCGGTCGCGTAGCCGGCCGGCAGCACCCCTGACGCGATGAGCTGCTGGAACAGCGGCCGGCGCTGGGGCTCGGAGTCGTAATGCACGCCTGCCGAGTGCGGGACGAAGGCCAGGCCGTTGGTGACCGGCCGCAGGTCCGGCCCGAACGAGTCGGTCGTGCCGCCCACGTGCCAGCAGACCGATCCGGCGGATACCCCCGCCATGACCACGCCGGCCAGCCAGGCCTCGCGGAGCACCTGGTCCACGCCGTGCAGCCGCCACACCGCCAGCAGGTTCGCCACGCTCCCGCCGCCCACCCAGACCACGTCCTGCGCGAGCAGCAGCGCCGCGGGATCGGCCGTGCTCGGCATGGGGAAGAGGTTCAGGTGGCTGACGGTTGTCCCGGCGGCCTCTCCTGCCTCGGTGAACAGGGCGTTGAACCACTGCTGGTCCCCGCCGGCGGTGCCGATGTGGCAGATCCGGGGCGCGCGCCCCTCGACGCCGGACAGTTCGATCGCATGGCGGATCAGCGGGGCGAACTCGAACATGGTCCGCGAGCCCCGCCGGAGCCCGCCTGAGGTCGCAAGGATCGTGGGCACGGTGGCTGGCATCCGCCAAATGTACCGAATCGCCCCAGGCGTGCGGGCCTGCCGCGGAGCCGCCCGGGGGCGGCCGGCCTGGCGGCACCACCGCG
>JASHPR010000144.1 GCA_030038015.1 Streptosporangiaceae bacterium | reverse complement strand
GCGACCGGGATGATGAGCATGCCGTCCTTCTCGTACGCGGTGCCGAACGCGCGGCGCACCGAGAGATTGTCCGCCGCCTTCGCCAGGAGATTCTCCACGTCCACGTCAAGCGCCTCCTCTCCTCCTGCTGCCAGTTCGGTCGTGCCGCGTCGGTGGGGCCAGCGTCCTGCCGGATCGACACCGTGCCACCGGGTGTGGAATGCGTGCGAGTGCCCAGCGTGGCGGGAGCACTGGCGAGCATCGTTCCCCAGGCCGGCTGTCGGTACCAGTGCAGGCAGCCGGGGCCCATCACGGAAAGTGCGCATCTGCGCGGTACGAGCGTCAGGCTTCCAGCGCCGAGCGATGCTCCTATGGCTGTCAAGCGTTTCGAGGCGAGGATTTCTTGGTCAGTTTGTGGTCTGGCCGCTCGGGTTATGTCCGGTGTAGCTGGGCAGGAGCTCGTCGTGGTATCCGACGGTTCCTTTGACGAGCTGGTCGACCAGGCTGGCTTCCCAGGAGCCGGGTCGTCGTGCGGTGAGCGCGTTGCTGGAGCCGAGCCGAGCGGCGGCGTTGGCGAGCACGTCGGCGAGCCAGCCGGCGAAGTCGTGCTCGGCGCTGGCGGCATGGGTGATCGCGTCGATGGCGGGGCGGGTGTAGTCAGGCTGACTGGGTAGCATCTGGCGGGTCCTCCTGTTCCGGCCTGGGTGACGCGGCCGGCCGGGATGCCGGGGTTGCGGACAAGACAGGGTGGGGCCACGAGGGCAGGCTCTTATGAGGTCACGCCCGGCAAAGTCACGGTGAGGGCCGGGGGCGGCCGGCGGATCGTTCGCAGGCCAGCAGGTGCGCGGCAGCCGATTAGCGGGCCAGGCCGCCCCCGGAGCTGCGGGCGTCAGCCGGATGGCGGGCGCAGGTGGGGGTAGACCTCGCGGGCGACGTACCGCTTGAGGCAGCGGATGATCTCCTTCTTGGACAGGCCGTCCTTGGTCCGCCGGGCGGCGTAGGCGCGGGTCGGCGGGTGGGAGCCCATCCGGGTGATCACGATCCGCCACAGGGCGTGGTTGGCCTGGCGGTCGCCGCTGGGGTTGAGCCGGCGCCGGCTCACCTTGCCGGAGGAGGCGGGGATCGGCGCGGTCCCGCACAGGTGCGCCCAGGCGGCCTCCGAGCGCAGCCGGCCGGGGTGGTCCCCGGCGGCGATCAGCAGGACCGCGGCGGTGTCCGGGCCGACCCCGTACAGCGCGAGCAGGCCGGGGGCGCGGGCGGTGACCAGGGGGACGATCAGCTCATCGAGGCGGGCGAGCTGGCCGTCGAGGTACTGGGCGCGGCGGCCGAGCTCACGCAACGACAGCAAGGTGTGGTAGCGGACCATGCTGCCGGGGCGGGGGCGCAGCGCGGCCAGCCCGGCGACCAGCCCGGCCGGCCCGTGGCCGGTGAACCGTTCCCGGATGTCGTCCGGGCCGGTGATGATCAGCGCCCGGGCCTGGTTGATCGTCTGGGTCCGCTGAGCGCGCGCGGTGCGCTTGGCGACCATCAGCGCCCGGATTGCCTCGACCTGGCCGTCGCGGCCCCTCGGGGCGCCGCGGGCGCGGCCGGACTGCGCGGCACGGGCGGCGCTGACCGCGTCCAGCGGGTCGGACTTGCCCTGGCGCCGCCGCTCCTGCCGGTCGGCGCGGTCGACCTCCACCACCCGGATCCCGGCCGCATCCAGGTACCGGGCCAGGCCCGCGCCGTAGCTTCCGGTGCCCTCGACCCCAACCAGGGCAACCGCGCCGAAGCTGCCAAGCCAGTCCAGTAACCGCGCATACCCAGCCGACGTCGCGGGGAACTCTGACACCCCGAGCAACCCGCCGATCGTGTCCAGCGCGGCAGCAACGTGCATGCCGGCGTGGGTGTCCACACCCCCGGTGACAAGACGTGCCTCATCTACGATGGTCAACGTCATCCCTTTCGTCGTTGAGGGATGGCACGCACCCGCTGGCCGCCAGACCCGTGAACCTCGGCCTCTTGCCCAGGCCGGGCGGATCAGGCCGGCACCGCCGGTGGGTGCCAGAAGGCTGGGCCCGGCCGACAGGTCGTTCGCAGGACAGCCCGAGCGGCGTCGGCCGATTCGGAGGTCAGGCCGGGACCCAGGCCTCAGACCCTACGCCCACACCAGGCCAAAGCCACGCAGGCACGCCCGGAGCGGAGAAGCAGGGCCGGAAGCACTATCCACATCCTCCCTGCCGAGTATGCGCTCGAGGCCTACCTGGTGCATGTCCCGGCAGTGACGCCCATATCAGCAGTTCCGGCGCGTTCTCCGGAAGTCACGCCCGCTACTTCCCTGCTTCTTTGCCTGAAGGCTGACTACCCCCGAGCACGCCGCAGCGGCTCGGGGTCGGGGTCGGCGGCGAGACGCGCACGTCGCTTGCCTGTGTGCGGGGTTTGCGGTGGCCACCACGCCGCTGGCGCCGGCCCGACCGGAGCGGTGCAGGCAGGCTTTCTGCTCGGTGGCCGGGTTGGCGTAGATGACCAGGTCGATGCCATCCCGCAGCAGCAGCGGATCCCCTTTCCCGTGCGCCGAGCTCACCAAGCTGTAACATCCCTCAGCCGGGTGCGCACGCACGGCGCCAGGCCATGATGATGCCCGGCTCGCTCAGTGCTGCCGCGAGCCACCGTGTGCTGCGGCGGCACAGCCTGCGCGCCCAGTTCTGCGGGAGGCCGCAGCCCGCACAGAATCGAGCTTGCCTGAAAGATCGCGCCGCGCGAGCGGGGCGGTTCCGCAGAACCACTACCCCTCCCGGCAGCTGGCAGCCCATATGGGCTGGGCAGCCAGCGGCTGAATGCGGGCTAGAGCGGCTGGACCTGCTCGGCCTGCGGGCCCTTGGGCCCCCGGCCGGCGGTGTACTCAACCAGCTGGTTCTCCTGAAGGCTGCGGTAACCGTCAGCCTGGATGGCGGAGTGATGAACGAATACGCCGGCGGTGCCGTCGTCCGGGTGATGAAGGTGCCGTCGTCCGGGGTGATGAAGGTGCCGTCGTCCGGGGTGATGAAACCGTACCCCTTGTCGGCGTTGAACAACGTCACGGTGCCCCGAGCCATGTGCCTTCTCCTGGTGCGGCGATCTTCGGGACACGCATGCGCGACGGCCTGCCCGTGCAGGCTGGGCTAGGGATGCCCACGGCGCCCCGCTGTCAACTTTCGCAGGCACTGTGACACGGACACGAATTTCGACTCCAACCGCGCCCACTAAACACCATCGCACGGCCCGCCGGGGCCTGGCCGGTGCCTGCAAGCTCGCCCACGCCACGGCTGAGGGTGGCCGCCGCCGCCGCCTGCGGCCACGCCAAAGCTACAGAGCTATCGCCAGGACCTGTGGATCAAGATCGTTTAGGCGGCTCGTGGCTGGGCTTCCGCGCCAGGTCTTTGGGCAAGTCCGCCCTTGATGAAAGGTCGCTCCGGGGCGGATGGGGCGACGAGCTGAGGGTGCGTTGACGGCCCGCCGGCGGTCTTCTACTGACTCGATGAGTTTGAACGCCCGCAGCCCGCGAGCTGGAGTCCTCTGCAGAGAGTAGCCCGGTTGGCTCGCGCACCTTCCCCACACCCGGGCACAGGACCCCGGCTACGAGACGATCAGGTAGATGCTGTTCCGGGGGCAGCCAGGCGTCCACCACCAGCGACCCTATGACGACCGCAGGATCTTGGTGCGTGTCGATCCATGTCCGCAGCTGCGCCAGACGGACCGCGGCCGCTGGTGCGAAGACCGCGGCGTAAGGCTTCATGGCGGGGCCCGGCTGCCGTCCGGCAGCGGGTGCTGCTAGGGCAGAGCTGAGTGCGGGGACTGCT
>JASHPR010000143.1 GCA_030038015.1 Streptosporangiaceae bacterium | reverse complement strand
AGATGGCGGGGTCGAAGGCGGGCGGGCGGCCGCCGGAGCTGCCGCGCCGACGCCGGTTGCGGACCTGGTCGGCGGGCTGGGGAATCGTGGCCTTGATCTTGCGGCGCCGCAGGTGCGAACGGATCGCAGTGGCCGAGTAGGCCTTGTCGCCCAGCACCCGCCCGGGCCGGGTCCGCGGCCGCCCCCGACCGCGGCGGGCGATCCGCAGCTGGCCCATCAGCGGCGCGAACGCCAGCGAGTCGTGGCGCTGCCCAGAGCTGGTCACCCGGGCCAGCGGCCGGCAGCCGGAGTCCGCGAGCAGGTGAATCTTGCTGGTCAGCCCGCCGCGGGAGCGGCCTAACGCCTCCCGGTTCTTGTAATTCGGTTCAGCCCCCCGCGCGCACCGGGACACTCAGCACAGCCGGCACCAGCCGCGCCAGGTCCACATCGGCCGGCGGCTGGCGCCGGGCCCCGGCGGCGTGCTGATGCGCCCGCACGATCGTGGCGTCCACCGCGACCGTCCACCCGCGGCCTGCGCCCTCATCACAGCCGGCCCGCAGCCGGTCCAGGATCTGCTCCCAGGTCCCGTCCGCTGACCAGCGCCGGTGCCGGTTATAGACGGTCTTCCCGTTGCCGAACCGCTCCGGCAGATCCCGCCACGGGCAGCCCACCCGGGTGCGGTAGAAGATCCCGTCGATCACCAGCCGGTGATCATTCCACCGGTGCCCCAGCCGCGGATGAGCCGGCAGCAACGGCCCCAGCCGCGCCCACTCCGCATCCGTCAGGTCATGCCGCCGCAGCCGCTCATCATCCACCCGGCCATCCAAGCGAAAACACCCGGGAAGATCTACGAGACACGCTCCCCGGCGTCACCCGGGAGGATCGGAGGCATCCTAGGAAAACGTTGTGCCTAACCGGCAACCGGCAACGCTGTGCATCGAGGGCGTCGGCGGTTAGCCTGGACGTTGCTGAGGTAGTCCCTGCCGCGGGGAGGTCACATGCCGCGCAGGATCGGGCGCCGCCGGCCGGCTGTCGCCGGGGTGAGCGCTGCCCCGGTGCTTGGCATCGCGGCGATCGCGTTGCTGCCTGTGGCGGCTGGGCGCCCGGCGATTCCGGCCGCTGCGCTCCCGTACTTTGCCGTGCTTGGCTACCTCGTTAATCTCGTCATCCTCGTTGTGCTCGGCATATGGGGATTCCGGATCGGCACTGGCTGGCGCGACGACGGCAACGGCGGCGGCGGCTCGAAGGGCCCGGATGTTGAACCTCCGCCGCCCTCTGGCGGCCGGGAAATGACCGGCGACTTCCCTGCGTGGGAGGAGCAGTTCGGGGCGCCCGAGCAGGAGCCCACCGCGGCAGATCGCCTGGACAAGATTTCAGCCGACACGCCGTGACGGCGGCCAGGTGCCAGGTGCCGTGCCTGCGCGGGCGAGCAAGGCGTCAGCCGCGTGCCAGGTACTCGGAGCGTGCCCAGGACGCTGCCCACGCCGGCAAGCCCTTGGCTGCCGGATCCCTCGCATGCCTGCCGCTTCTGTCAGGCGCAGCAAAGAGCTGCCGGCTTATTCAGCCTGCCACCAGATCAGCAGTCCGCCGGCTGAACTCCGCCGCCGGTTCCGCGCCGCCAGCTCGTACTGCGGGGCCAAGTCACGTGTGGGGCGCGGGCCGGCAGACCCAGTTGGCGACTACGCTGGGGCGTCGTGGCGCACCCGCTGCGTGTCAACGGTTGATGGGATGCGCACCCAACCCGACGCCGAGGGATGGGGCGCGCATTCCCGCCGTTCTGGGCGACCGGGTGCCCTGGTCTCGTCGGGGCGGGCGCCGCTCCGGATCTGGACATTCTGCGCGCCTGCGAGGCGGGCCGAGCCCGGGCAGATGATCTTACTCGAGCCCTGCCGCCGGACAAGAAGCTGTGGCCAGGGCCTACCGCACATGCCGAAATGAGGGCGTTGTGCTGACGCATACTTATGCGCTTGCGCGTATACCGCTAACGGCTGCGGCGATCGTCAATTCAGCCCTGTACTTCAATTGTGGCTCGCCAAATGCCGATTACGGACGTGCAGAGCGGGAGAGGCGGGTTACCCGGCGAACGACACCCGGCTCCACGTGGACCCCCCGTCCCTGGTGATCCACAGGGTGCCGTTGGCGGCCAGCGCTACGCCCTGCTGGTCGGTTTCGAACCCAACGAGCGAGAACCCGCCCGACGGCCCCGCCAGGGCGACCGCCCAGGCTCCCCCGGAAGAGACCAGGACGTTGCTGTTCCACGAGAAGCGCTTGCCGGTGATCGCCGTGACGCCGTTCGACCAGACCGGCGGCGCCGTGATGGCCGTCCAGCTCGACCCCCCGTCAGTGGAGACGTACGCCAGGTCGTACTCGGCCGACTGGCCCTGGACGTCGCAGACGAGCACAAGGCTGCCGTCGGTGGAGGCACCCAGCTCGGCGTACGGCACCGGCAGCGAGGTGGGACACGGCACGGCCTGGTGCAGGCCGGCCTGGGTCCCGGTGTACACCTCGACCGAGGGCGGAATGGGTCCGGCGCCCTCCTGGCCGACCACGTAGGCGGTCGGCCCGTGTACGGTCAGGGTCGCGCTGCGGTCCGGGGTCAAGCCGAGGTTGGTCCAGGCAGTGCTGCCGACCGGGGCGCGCCAGACGTCCGGGTAGGGCTGCGGGCCGGCGATGGCCCAGACCCAGCCGGACGCGGTCTCCAGCGAGAGCACCTGGCCGAGCTCGCCGGGCTGCCAGCTCGCCGCACCGTCCGTCGTGAGCCACAACGCGCCGTCGGTGCTCCACGCGTAGCCGTCCGAGGAGGTGGCGAAGCGCAGGTGGGTCACCCCGGCCGGGGGTGCTGGAAGCGCCGTCCAGCTCAGCGCCCCGTCGTCGGTCGTGAGCAGCTGCCCGGAGCCGAGGACCCAGCCGCGCTGCATCGACACGAAGCTCACGTCGCTAACCGCGAAGCTGGGGCGGACCGAAGCCGGTGGGCTGCTGCTGGGCGTCGAGGTCGGCGTGGAGCTGGGGTGCGCCGGCCGGGTGGAGGTACCACAGGCCGTCGTGACGGCCAGGGCCAGGAGGGCGGCACCCGTGGCGGCGGCGCGCATGGTGTTCATGCCCCTAGGACGCTGCAACGCGCCTCGGCGTTGGACGGCTGGATAGTTTTCCCGCCAGGCCCCGCCTGACCTTACCGCGAGCCGTCCAAGCCGGCTTAGACCAATGAGATCGAGCATTCGCCGTCTCACGACCCAACTCCTTTTCCAACAGCCGTAGGGCCGCGCGCCTTGAGCACATCCGTGGCCTGTAGCGCATAAAACGTCACCCAAAGCGGATACTTCGC
>JASHPR010000142.1 GCA_030038015.1 Streptosporangiaceae bacterium | reverse complement strand
GGAGTGCTGGCCGGCGGGGCGAGCGTGGCCCTGGCCCGGATGCGCCGCCGCCAGCGGCAGGCCCGCCGCTTCGGCAGGCGGATCCCGGTGCCCGCCAGCGCGCCCGTGATCGCGGCTGAGCAGCGCCTGCGCGCCGCGGAGCGCTGGTATGCCGCGGGGCCGGAGCCGCAGCAGGACGGGACGGGACCTGGGACGCTGTCTCACGCCGGCCCCGGGCCGCTGCTGTACGGGGAGGATGCGGGGTCCCTGTTCTACCCGGACCAGGAGCCCGAGGGGCTGCTCTATGACGCCCCGGCCCCCGGGCCGGAGCTGCTGCCGGTTCACCGCACGGCCGGGCCGGGCCCGCTGCTGCCCCCGACCGCGCTGCGGGCCGCGCTGAACGGGCTCGGCGCTGACCTGGTGGCCGCCGGGCAGCCGGTCCCTGACATCACCGCCGTCTGGGTGCACAGGTCCGGCCTGGAACTGCTGCTGGCCAGCCCGTCGGGCGAGCCCCCGCCCGCGCCGTTCTCCGTCCCCGGTGGGCGGCAGGGCACGGCCTGGCGGCTTGACCTGCCGCGGCACGCGGCGCCCGGGCGGCTGTGCCCGGAGCAGGCGGGCGACCTGCTGCCAGGGCTGCTGTCCGCCGGGCTCGCCGCCGATGGCGGGTTCGTGCTGATCGACCTGGAATACCTGCGGGTGACCACGGTTGACGGCCCTGACGACCTGTCGGACCTGGTGCTGTCGACCGCGGCGGCCGAGCTGACCACCAGCCAGCTGGCCGGCTGGTACGACCTGGTCCTGGCCGGGTTCCCCGAGCTGGAGGCGGTCGACGGCCGGGCCACCAGCTGCGCCACCCTGGCCGAGGCCCTGGACCTGCTCGCGGCCAAGGCCGTGGCGCTGCGGCGCAGGCTGGGTGACACCGACCTGGCCGGCGCCCGGCAGCGCCGGCTCACCGACCCCGGCGACGAGGACTGGGCCCTGACGCTGCTGGTCAGCCGGATCGCCCCGACGCCCGAGCAGATGGGGATGCTGGTGGACCTGGCGGGCGATCCAGGGGGGATCGCGGCGCTGGTGGCCGGCGGCACCGATGCGCCCGAGGGCCATCCCGCGCCGGCCAGCTTCCGGGTGCATGCGGATCCGGCCCGGCGTGGCGGGGTCGCCGGGCACGTCTCGCCGCTGCACCTGGACGTCTGGCCGCAGCCGCTGGCCTGGGACGACTACGAGGCCCTGGCCAGCCTGTTCCAGACCGCGGCGGACCTGCAGGACGTCGCTCCCGATGAGCCGCCGTACGACGGGTCGTCCTGGCCGCCAGCCCCAGGGCTGACCGGCTTGCAGGAACCGCCGCCCGGCGAGGAGCCGGCCGGCGCGGAGCCCGCCGGCGACCCGCCGGGTCACCCGGAGCCGGGTGACCCGGGCCAGCAGCCTGGGCTGCGGATCGGGGTGCTGGGCACGTTCACGGTCAACGGCGCCCCTGCCGCGCTGCAGCCCGCCCAGAGCCAGCTGATCCTGGCGCTCGCCCTGAACGGCAGGGACGGCCTGTCCAACGCCCAGCTGTGCTACCTGCTCGGCGCCGACCCGGACCACCCGAAGCCGAGCGACTCGCTGCGCCAGCTCATCGTGCGCACCCGCCGCCAGCTGGGCCGGGCGGCGGACGGCCGGGTGTGGATCGAGCACCTGGGGGCCGGCCAGTACGCGCTGCACCCGGACGCCAAGTTCGACTGGGCCGACTTCGAGGAGGTGAGCGAGCGGGGGATCGCCGGGCGTGACGCCGGCTGCCTGCGGGAAGCCCTGGCGCTGGTCCGCGGCAAGCCGTTCACGGGCTGCTACCACTGGTGGCTCGACCTCGCGTTCACCGAGACCGTGCGGGCGCAGATCGTCGACACCGCCGAGCTGCTCGCCGAGCTTGAGCTGCGGGCCGGGGACCCGCCGGCATCGGCCCGCGCGGCCCGCACCGGGCTGGCCGCCGACGTGACCGCCGAGCAGCTGTGGCGGGCGCTCATGCGCGCCGAGCATGCCGCCGGCAACCTGGCCGGGGTGCGCGAGGCCTGGGGCCGCTGCCTGGACACCATGACCGACATTTCCGCCGACGGCGATCCACATCCCGACACCGTGGCGCTGTACCAGCAGCTCACCGGCGGCGACCGGGCTCAGCCCGCGTGGTCGCCGGCTCATCACTGACCGGGGCTGCCGCGAGGGCGAACCAGGGCATGCGTGCACGTGTTGGGCGGATGCCCTCTGTGCGCCGCGAGAAGCAGGTGAAACCATCATATGGTGAGCCTGCCCCAGGAGGACCCGCCCCCGGATCGCGCCGCCAGGCCGGCGCCGGTGGCACACGTGCGCCCCGCCGCGGGCGCACCGGGCAGGGATGCGCCCGCCGGGAACGAGCGGACGGACACATCCGCCGCCCATGCCCCGCCCTCCCCGGCGGCCACGGTGCACATCGAGGACCACCTGGAGTCGCGCGTCCGGATACCGACGGACCTGCTGCGCTGCGTCATCGCTCTGGTGGAGATCGCCCTGCTGTGCGGGCTCGGCCTGCTGGCCAGGGCGGCGGCCAACGGGGCCGAGACCGACATCGTCCTGGCGAGCCAGCACCTGAAGACGGTGCTGCCGCTCCTCGGCTTCGTCGCGCACGTGGCCCTGCTGCTGCTGCCCGTGGCCCTGGCGATCCGGGTCCTGGTCCGCCGCCAGCCCCGCAGGCTCGCCGAGGCGCTGGGCGCGGGCGCCATCACGGTGGGCCTGGTGCTCGGCGCGAACCTGCTGCTCAGGCTCCCGGCCGCGGCGGGCCTGTACGACGTGCTCACCGCGGTGCACACGCCCAGCCACCGCGTGCCCGCGCTGGACTGGTACCTGTCCGGCCTCACGGCCTACGTCACGGTCATCGGCCTGGCCGGGCGGCCGCGGTGGCGGGCGGTGTTCTGGCTCGCCGTCGCGTTCTACGGGCTGGCCAGCCTCGCGGGCACCCAGACGACCATCTTCTCGCTGCTGATCACCGTGCTGCTCGGCATCGCGTGCGGGAGCGGGCTGCGCTACCTGCTCGGGTCGATATCGGAGCGCCCGTCGGCCATGGAGATCGCCCATGCGCTCGGCACCGTCGACATGCCGGTCGCGAGCATGCGGCGGATCACCGACGCGAGGGCGGAGACCCGCAGGTACGCCGCGACGCTCCGCAGCGGCGACCGCGTGGACGTGACCGTGTTCGACCGTGACCAGCAGGCTGCCGACGTGTTCTACCGGCTGTACCGCAGGCTGCGGCTGCGCACGCAGGTGTCCCGCAGCGCCCCGCTCACCGTGGAGCGGGCCGTGGAGCGGCGTGCCCTGCTGACCTACGCGGCCGAGGACGCCGGCGTGCTGACCCCGCGGCTGCGCGCGCTGATCAGGGTGGGCCCCGAGGCCGCAGTGCTCGTCAACGACGGCCACGACGGGACGGCCCTGGCCGACCTGCCCGGCCAGCCCACCGACGCGCAGCTCGCCCGGGTCTGGGACGCGGTGCTGCTGCTGCACAGCCGCCGGGTGACGCACCGCGCGCTCACCGCCGACCGGATCGTGCTGATGGGCGACGGCGCCGGCGGTGCCCAGGGCCAGGCGCACGGCCTCGGGCCGCCGCAGCATGGCCGCGGCGGCCCGAGCCCGGCCGGCGGCGATGTCATGCTGCTCGACCCGGGCAACGGCGACGTGGCAGCGAGCGACCTCCAGCTCCGCCTGGACGTGGCTCAGCTCCTGGCCGAGCTGGCGCTCGTGGTCGGGCCCGAGCGGGCCGTCCGCAGCGCCCGCCAGAAGGTCAGCAGCTCCGAGCTGGCCGCTGTCGCGCCGCTGATCCAGCCGGTGGTGCTGCACCGGTCGACCAGGGCCGCGGTGCACCGCCGCAAGGACGTGCTGCCCGCGCTCAGGAAGCGCCTGGTGAACACCGCCGCAGGCACGGAACCCATGGTCGGGGTCCAGCTGGAGCGCATCCGGCTGCGGACCGTGGTCACACTGGTGGCCGCCGTGTTCGCCGCCTACATCCTGGCGGGCGAGCTCACCCGGTCCAGCATGGAAAGCCTGCTCCGGCACGCGGACTGGCGCTGGACCTGGGTCGCGCTCGGCCTGTCCGCCCTGACGTACGTCGGGGCCGCGGCGGGGCTGTCCGGCTTCGTCCTGGAGCGGCTGAGGTTCACCCGGACCCTGCTGGCCCAGGTGGCCTGCTCGTTCGTGACCCTGGTCGCGCCCGCCGCCGTCGGCGGGGCGGCGCTCAACATCCGCTACCTGCGCCGGGCGGAGGTGTCGCCCGCGAACTCGGTGGCGAGCGTGGGCGTCTCGCAGGTCATCGCGTTCGCGCTGCACATGATCCTGCTGGTGATCTTCGCCGCGCTGGCCGGCGCCTCGGAGAAGACCTCGCTGCGGCCGCCCGGCTGGACGTACATCGCGCTGGCCGTCCTCGTCGCCGCCAGCCTGGCCGCGCTCGCCGTGCCCGCCGGCCGCAGGCTGCTGCTGTCCCGGCTGGCCCCCACCGTCGGCCAGGCGATCCCCCGGCTGCTCGACGTCGGTCAGCAGCCCGCCAAGCTGGCCGAGGGAGTCGGCGGGACGCTGCTCGTCTCGGCCGCGTACATCGGCTGCCTCGCCGTCAGCATCCGCGCGTTCGGCGGTTCCCTGCCGATCGCCGCCGTCGCCGTCGTCTACCTGACCGGCACCGCGATCGGCTCGGCGGTGCCCACGCCCGGCGGGATCGGCGCGGTCGAGGCGGCCCTGTCGGCCGGCCTTACCGCCGCCGGCCTGCACAGCGCGGTGGCGATCAGCGCGGTGGTGCTGTTCCGCGCGGTCACCTTCTGGCTCCCGGTGCCGATCGGCTGGGTCGCGCTGAACTACCTCCAGCGCCACGAGGAGGTGTGACCAGCCGTCCCGGGTCAGCCCAGCCTGGCGAGCGCCAGCGAGGCCGCGAACAGCACGAGGCCCCATGACATGGCGCGCAGGGCGCCCTCCAGCGGGGCCAGCAGGGCCCGCTGGTCCAGCGCGGTCACCTGGCCATCGGCGAGGCTCACGGTGCCCTCGACCCGGATCGACCGGCGCCTGAGCGTCCTGGCCGGGGTGCTGAGCCTGCGCTGCGCTGCCGACATCGCGAGCGCCGCCATTGCGGCAAGCACCGGGGCCACGGCGAGGCGCCCCGTCTCCGCCGTGTACGCGGTCAGCACGGGGAACGCGCCCCACGCGGCGGCGAAGCCCAGGTCGGTATGGATGACCCCGCCGAACAGCTCAGCGTTGTACGCGACGACCAGGACCGGCCCCACGATCATGAACGGCACCAGCGGCCACCCGACCCTGGCCACGCCGGCGGCGCCGAGCGCGATGGCGCCGGCGAGCCCGGCGGCCGTGACGGCCACCAAGGCCGGCGCCGGGATGCCGGTCTGCAGCGGGCGGCCGTTCAGCTCGTCGAGCGCGTGCGCCGCCAGGCCGACCGCGAGGAAGAACGCGATGAGCGTGGCCAGCAGCGGCGTCAGGCTGACCCGCGGCGCCAGCGCCGCGCCGATGACCACGTAGGACAGGTGCCACGCCGTGTACGGGGGATGCAGCAGGGTCCACCAGTCGCGCCACCCGCCCGGGCTCGCCGCGTAATAGGCAGGCCGCGCGCCGGTCGCCGGCGCAGCCCGGGGCTCCTCGGCCGGCGTGGCGGCAGCCCCGTCAGCCACCTGCGCGGGTTCCCCACATCACAAGCCCGCCGCCCAGGCTCATGATCCGGACGCCGACATCGGTGAACCCTGCCCTGCGCCACGCCTCGACCGTCCAGGGAACCGGGTAGCGCCGGTAATGCCGTGAGATGCTCGGGCCGAGGAAACGGCCGACGGCGTACCATTCCCGGCCGCCGGTGAGCAGGCCCCCGGCCGGCAGCAGCAGCCGCGTGTAAAGCCACCACCACGCCCGCCAGAACCGCGACGGCGGGACCATGAACTCCAGGCTCGCGACCCGCCCGCCCGGCTTGACCACGCGGGCGAGCTCGCGGAGCGTGGCCTCCGGATCGAGCACGTACCTGAGCAGGTAGGTAAAGGTCAGCGCGTCGAAGGCGGCGTCGGCGAACGGCAGCTGCTCGGCCCGGCCGGCCACCAGCCCGATGCGGTCACGCTCCGCGGAGCGTGCCACGTTGCGCTGGCCCTGCCTGAGCATCTGCTCGGTCAGGTCCACGCCGACGACCCTGGCCCCGGTTCGCTCTGCGGCCTGGAGGGCGACGCCTGCCGTCCCCGACGCGACGTCGAGCACGGCCCGGCCCGCCCCCGGTGCTATCTGGCCGATCATGGCGCGGCGCCAGCGGCCGTTCTGGCCGAATGACAGGAGCTCGGCGAGCCGGTCGTAACGCTGCGGAAGGGGAGCGAACAGGTGCTGGGCGAAGCGGTTGCGCTCCGCGGAGGCGGAGGTGCTCTCGGAGGCGGGAAGCGGCACGGCGGCTCCTCTGTGCTAGCCCGTGGGCTCGCGGAATTTCACCGTACGCCCACGCCCGGACGGACGGGAAGCAGTGACGCGGCAGCAGCGCCGGCGCCTTCAGCAGCACCTGGATCAGGAGCAACTAGCCCTCATCCGCGGGCCGGCCAGCGGGCCATGTGATCTAATTCTTGCTGCCCGCAGCATGCCCCGGGCCTTACCGTGCCCACGCCGCCCCGGGCACGGCTCGTTTGCCGCATGCCCCATCACGATGACGTAAGGAGCCCGGCATGGCCCGTCGGTGGTGCGTCGCCGCCGTGGCGCTGACCGTGATGGCCGCCTCGCCGGGGTTATCGCGCGGCACGCCGGCCCGGACGGTGATCACGGGGGATCCCATGATCAGGCCCGGCGGCCACGCCCTGGCCATCGCGCGCGGCGCCGTCGACGGCGAGATCCGGAGCAGCAACTGGTCCGGCTACGCGGTCTCCGGCGGCGAGGGCACGTACAGCAGCGTGTCGGCAAGCTGGACCGAGCCGGCCGTGACATGCACGTCCGGTGACCGGTACGCGTCGTTCTGGATCGGCCTGGACGGCTACACCAGCCATTCGGTCGAGCAGATCGGAACCGCCGCGGACTGCGCGGGCAAGACCGCGGTGTACAGCGGCTGGCACGAGATGTACCCGGGGTCACCGGGCTATTTCCGGAACATGATCAAGCCGGGAGACCATCTCAGCGCCTCGGTGACGTTCAGTGACCCTGACACCTACCGGCTGGTGCTCAGGGACATCACCCGCGGCTGGGTCCGCACGGTCACCAGGCACGAGGCGGGGCTTGACCGTTCCTCGGCGGAGGTGATCACCGAGGCGCCGTCGTCAGCGGGCGGCGTGGTGCCGCTCGCTGACTTCGGCACCGTCCGCTTCACCGTCGCCACGGTCAACGGGACATTGCTGCAGAGGCTGCACCCGGCAAAGATAGTGATGGTCGACGGCAGCGGCCTGGGCAAGGACTCCACCAGCCCGATCAGCCGGGCCGGGGCGTTCCGCAACAGCTGGATCAGGAGCAACTGAGCGATGGAGGGCCAGCAGCAGCTCACAATCAGCGCATCCGGGGGCCGGGTGCTCGACGTCCTGGTCTCCGGTCCCCCCGACGGCCTGCCGCTGGTGTTCCACACCGGAACGCCGGGCGGGCTGGTCAGCTTCGCGACGGTGACCGACGCGGCGCTTGCCCGCGACCTGCGCACCGTGCTGTACGCGCGGCCCGGGTACGGTGACTCGACGCCGCAGCCGGGCAGGCGTGTCGCGGACGCGGCGGACGACGTGGCCGCGATCCTCGGGCACATCGGCGCCGACGAGTTCATCACCGCGGGCTGGTCCGGCGGCGGTCCGCACGCGCTGGCCTGCGCTGCCCTGCTGCCCGTCCGCTGCCTGGCCGCAGCGTCCATCGCGGGGGCCGCGCCCTATGACAGCCCTGGCCTGGACTGGCTGGCTGGCATGGCCGAGGAGAACGTCGAGGAGTTCGGCGCCGCGCTCGCCGGGGAAGCGGAGCTCACCAGGTTCCTTAACGTGGCCGCCGACATGCTCAGCGGCGTCGGCGCCGCCGACGTCGCGGAGAGCCTGGGCGGGCTGGTCTCCGGTGCCGACCAGGCGGTGCTCACCGGGGAGTTCGCCGAGTACATGGCCGCCTCGCTGCGTGCGGCGCTGCGCACGGGCATCGGCGGCTGGCGGGACGATGACCTTGCCTTCATCCGCGACTGGGGGATCAGCCTCGAGGCGCTGGGGCACGCAACACCGGTCGCGGTCTGGCAGGGCGACGAGGACCGGATGGTGCCGGCCGGGCACGGCAGCTGGCTGGCCGCGAACATCCCGCTGGCCCACGCCAGGATGCGGCCCGGCGAGGGCCACCTCACCCTGGTGACCAGCAGGTTCGGCGAGATTCTCGACGACCTGATGAGCCTGGGCAAGGTGACCAGGCCGCCCGGATCCCGTTCTGGATGATCCCGGGAAGCGGGTGACGGCCGTCATCGGGCGCTCCCGTTCGGCCCAGCGGATGTGGTCAGCGCTGGCTGGGGGAGTGCGGAAGCCTCCGGGGGATGCCGCCAGAGGCGGCGGCGCCGGCCTGCCGCGGAACACCCAGCTCCGGTACAGGGCCTAGCGCAGGACCGTGGCCAGCAGGTTCGCGGCGACTCCTGCGGTCACCTCGGCACGCGCCCCGGCCGGGCCGACACCGCGTGCAGCG
The DNA here is from genome assembly GCA_030038015.1 of Streptosporangiaceae bacterium. Taxonomy (GTDB): domain Bacteria; phylum Actinomycetota; class Actinomycetes; order Streptosporangiales; family Streptosporangiaceae; genus JASHPR01. The sequence continues at coordinate 4,797 of JASHPR010000142.1, read as the reverse complement.
CCGCGAGGGCCCCGGAGGTGAGCAGCAGCCCGCGCCGAACGCCAGCAGCGCGGGCCTGGTGGCGCACGCGTCACGCTTGTGAGAAGACTTCTTCCAGCCAGTCGAAGATGCGCGCATAGGCGAGCCGCTGCGCACCGGCCTGGCAATGCGCCTCGGCGCCCTCTTCCGCCGTGAACTCCAGCAGCGTCTTCTGGCAGGTCAGGTGATCGAAGAGTTGCTGGGGCTGGCCTTCGAAGAATATGTCGCGCGCCCCGGCGCATACCAGGGTCGGGCACTGGATCTTCTCCGCCACGCCGTCGCGGACGTGGTAATCGAGATAAGCAGCTGCATAGGCGCGCGGAGTGGCGGTGCCGGTAGCCCACATGCCGTGCTCGAACGCCCAACGCAGCGTCGGGTCGGTAGCCATCATGGCCTCCATGGCGGCGTCCAGCTCAGGATCCTCGGCCGCGCGCAGCCGCCGTTCAGCAGCCTCACGTCCGCCCGGCATGTGCGCGGTGACCGTCACCCCCATGTCGTAGACGCCGTCGACCGCGATCAGCGCCGTCAGACGGTGCTCGAACGCAGCAGCGCGCGGTGCGAGCACGCCGCCCATGCTGGTACCCAGCAGCGCGATCCGGTCTGGCGCGACTTCCGGCCGCGCCAGCGCGAAGTCCAGCACCGGACCGACCACATTCTCCCAGTCCGGACGAAAAACCAGGCCGTAACGGTGCCGGGCGCCGGGCTGCCCCGGGCCATCAAAGGTCAGCACCGTGAAGCCGCGCTCCGCCGCCGCAGCCGCGCCCGCGAAGTGCATCTCCTCGGCGCTGCCATCAAAGCCGCTGTGCATCACAACCGTCGGACGCGGCGTGTCGCTGTTTTCGGCCCGGTAGAGGTAGCCGGGCAAGTGCGCCCCCTCGAACGGGATGCCGACCGGCTCGACCGGAGGGTCGAACAGGCGCGCAGCCTCCCGGAAGCAGGCGACCTGCCGGTCGTAGGCGCGCCGGATGCGGGGGTCGCCCGGCGTGCCGTGCAGGAAGAACTCGGCGTTGCGGTAGTAGTTCGAGGCGCGCAGGAAACCGTCGCGAGCGCTGATCCGGTGGCGGCGCGCCAGCGCCGCCGCGGCCTCGCCTGCGACGCGGTCGGCCGTGGCCCGCCACTCATCGTGCCAGCTGTCGTAGTCGCCAGCCGTGATCCGCTCAGTGGTCGCGGCAACCTCGCCGAAGTCGCCGCCGCCATAGGCGATATGACCGAAGCTCCGCAATGTCTCGAACCAGAACTGAGGGTTATCGGGGAAATACACCGCACGCATAATTCGCTCCCTCCGTGACACGCATCAGCTTCGATCCTTTTCCGGCGGCACCCTGCGGCCCAGGGCCGGAAGTCCCGATCGCCAGCTCTGAAGCACCAGACGTGCGGACACCGGTTCGTGAACCAGGGCCAGCGCCGCCAGCAGCCCAGGCAATTGCTCATCAGCCTCGATGATTCAGCGGGGTGGGCGGGGCTCGTTACTGACCGTGTTGTGCCGGTTTTAGGCAGTGGTGTCTGGTTGGCTGCTGCCCGGTCCGCTCGGGCCTGGGCCGGATGGCGGGCAGGAAGCCAGACCCTCCATCAGCGCATCCTTGCTGACGCAGGGGGCGTGGCGCTGCCCGTGGCCGCGGATGCAGGCAGCCAGCCAGGGGAGTCCGCGCGGCCTGCGGGCGTTAGCCGCCCTCGCCGTCCGGCGGGTGCACCGGATCTGCCGGGTGCATGGGATCTGCCGGGTCCACGACCTCTCCAGAGTCCTCAGGCTCTTCCGGCTCTGCGGGCTCTGCCGAGAGGTCCTGGCCGGGCAGCAGCGGCAGCGTCATGGTGAAGCGGGTCCGGCCGGGCGCGCTGTCCACGGCGACGGTCCCGTGATGGGCGGCGACCACCGCCGCCACGATGGACAGGCCCAGGCCGGTGCTGCCCGCCGCGCGCGACCGGGACGTGTCGCCCCTGACGAACCGCTCGAACAGGTCGGGCTGCAGCCCCTTCGGTATCCCCGGCCCGTCGTCGGTCACGCTGAGTTCCGCGGCAGCGCGGCCGGGGGAGGAGGCCAGCGCGACCGTGACCGTCGTCCCGGCTGGCGTGTGCGTCCGCGCGTTGCTGAGCAGGTTGGCGAGCACCTGGCGCAGCCGCTGCTCGTCACCTTGCACGAGCACCGGGCCGCCGGGCAGCTCGAGCCGCCAGCGGTGACCGGGCCCGGCCGCGCGCGCATCGCTGGCAGCGTCGATCGCCAGCCGTGTCAGGTCGACCGGCTTGGATTCCAGCGGGCGGCCCGCGTCCAGCCTGGCCAGCAGCAGCAGGTCGTCGACCAGCGAGCTCATCCGGGCCGACTCCGCCTCGACCCGGCTGAGGGCATGCTCCACCTCCGGCGGCAGCGTGCCCGGGTGCCGCCGGGCGAGCTCGGCGTAGCCGCGGATCGAGGCCAGCGGCGTGCGCAGCTCGTGGCTGGCGTCGGCGGCGAACCGCCGCAGCCGCGCCTCGCTGGACTGCCGCCGGGCGAGCGCCGACTCGACGTGCCCGAGCATCCGGTTGAACGCGGCGCCGAGCTGGCCGACCTCGGTTCGCTGGCCGGCGTCGGGGACCCGGTGCGGCACGTCAACCTCGCTGGCCAGGGGAAGCCTGGCCACCTCGCTGGCGGTCGCGGTCATCCGGCGCAGCGGCCGCAGCGACAGCCGCACCCAGCCGGTGCCGATGAACGCGGTGAGCAGGAGGGCCGCCGTGAACACGATGATCTCGGTGAGCTCCACGTTGTCCAGCGTGTCGGTCATCAGGGTCATCGGCAGGCCGGTGATCAGGACGGTCCCGCCCGTCCCCCGGACGGCCACCAGCCGGTAGTCCGCGCCGAGCGAGTACAGCCTCTCGGTGTAGGCCCGGCCGTTGACCGGCAGGTTCCGCAGCGTGGCCTCGTCGGCGGCGGTCAGGGCGCACTCCCCGTGCGTGACCTTCGCCGTGAGCGTGCTCGAGCTGATCGCCGCCGAGAACGTCGCCTGGGCCTGGCCGGGCGTGTTGGCGCAGGCCATCGGGTCGGCCTGGTTGTAGTCCGGGTAACCAGGCTGGTCGTCCGGATCGCCCGGGTCCGGCGCCTGGCCGGGCGGCGGCCCGTCCACGCACATGGTGTAGCGCGAGCTGGCGGCGGCGAGCTGGGAATCAAGCTGGTTCAGCAGGAACCCGTGCAGGCTCTCATAGGTCACCACGCCGACCGCGGCGCACGCCACGAACAGCAGCGCCACCAGGCCGGCGATGAGCCGGCCGCGCAGGGTCCGGCCCGCCAGCCAGCGGCGCAGCCAGCCTGCCGGGCGTGCCGGGGAACCCGCCGTGCTCACCGTGTCCTGCCTGCGGGCCTCAGCTGGCCGGCTTCAGCACGTAGCCCACGCCGCGCACGGTGTGGATCAGCGGCTCCCGTCCGGCGTCGATCTTCTTGCGCAGGTAGCTGATGTACAGCTCGACCACGTGGGCCTGGCCGCCGAAGTCGTAGTTCCACACCCGGTCCAGGATCTGGGCCTTGGACAGCACCCGGCGCGGGTTGCGCATGAGGAACCGCAGCAGCTCGAACTCGGTGGCGGTCAGCTCGATCGGCTCGCCGCCGCGCCGCACCTCCCGGGCGTCCTCGTCCATGGCCAGGTCGGCCACGGTCAGCTCGGTGCCCGCCCTGGCCCGGGCGACCCCGGCACGGCGCAGCAGCCCGCGGAGCCTGGCCAGCACCTCCTCCAGGCTGAACGGCTTGGTCACGTAGTCGTCCCCGCCGGCGGTGATCCCGGCCACCCGGTCCTCGACCGCGTCCCGCGCGGTGAGGAACAGCACGCAGACGTGCGGCTGCTCGGCGCGCACCCGGCGCAGCACCTCCAGGCCGCTGAAGTCGGGCAGCATCACGTCGAGCACGACCGCGTCCGGCTGGAACTCCCGCGCCGTCCGCACCGCGGACGAGCCGTCACCCGCGGTGCGGATGTCCCAGCCCTCGTACCGGAGCACGCTCGCCAGCAGCTCGGCCAGGCTCGGCTCGTCGTCCACGACGAGGACCCGGATCGGCGTTCCGTCCGGCCGCAGGCTCAGCCGGTCGCCGTCGGCCGTGATGGCCTGCTGCGAAGTGTCCATCAGGCTTTTCATGCTCCCCAGGATGCGCTGGCACTCTTCACGAGCGGTCTGCGCTGCCTCTGTATTCCTTCTGAGTTCCCTGAACGTGACGCCGCGGGGCTGCCCCGTCACGCCCGGCCCGCCCTGGTGCCGGGGCCAGCCGGAGGGCGAGCGCAGGGCAGTCGGTCACCGCCCGCCGGGCCTGGCGGGCCAGCGCGGGCGGCACCGGCTGGCCGGCCAGGATCGGGTAGCCCCACTCGTCGAGCGAGATGAGCTCGGGCAGAAGCTCGGCGCACAGGCCGTGGCCGGCGCAGGCGATGGGGTTGACGTGCAGTTTCTCGGCCACTGTTCAGCTCCAGTTCAGCTCCAGTTCAGCTCCAGCTCGTGCCGCCCGGGGGCCCCCGGGGGGACCGGCAGGACCGGCTGGCGGCTCGCCGCGGTGCAGCGGCCCCGCTGGTGCTCGCCCACCTCGGCGGCGAACACGCGCAGCGCGCTGCGCAGGAACCTGACCGTCCCGTCGGGGTGGCGGCAGGCGCCGCGCCCCTCGACCAGGCCCGCCCACCGGCTCAGGTCGGTCAGCACCCGCGGACCCGGGTCCCACCCGCCTCCCCAGCCCCCTTCATTGGCCAGGTCGGTCATGGCGGCCGCGATGGAGGGCAGCCCGCTGCGGCACGGCCCGCACTGCCCGGCGGACTCGGCCGCCAGGTACCGGATCACCCGGGC
>JASHPR010000141.1 GCA_030038015.1 Streptosporangiaceae bacterium | reverse complement strand
TCTGGGCAGCCAGATGGCAGGTGCCGCAGCGCGGCGCCGTGCTTGGAATCCCGGAAGATGTTCTCCACGCTGGTGCGGTGCCGGTACCAGTGCTCCACGGCGGCGGCCTTCGATGGGGTGGACACATCCAGGTTGGTGCAGATGAAGCTGTAGGCGTAGACGGCCGGCTCGGCGGCCAGCTCGGGGAACAGCATGGCCCGCTGATCGCGGTGCAGGGTGCGGCGGCGCCGCGACCGGGGATCGGCGGAGACCTGGTCCGGGTCGAGCCTGACCCGGCGGATCAGCAGCACCGTGCCGTCCGGCCAGTCCGCCGGGTGGTAGGGCGAGACCGCGACCTGGGCGTTGTCCATGTCTATCGCGTCCCGCCAGGCGTCGCCGGGCACCGCGGCCAGCGCCTTCCACATGCTGGAGATCCGCTTGGCGCCGATCGCAAACGCCATGTCCTCCTTGGCGGCGGCCCGGGCGAGCTCCCCGGCGAAGTACCCGGCATCGGCGCGCAGCGCGATCTTCCGCCCCGCCGCGGCCGCCCCGTCCTTGACTGCCTGCGGCAGGGCGGCCAGCGCCCGGCCCAGCAGGCTCACCACGTGCGAGCGGGGGTCCTGGTCGCCGGACAGCAGCTCGGCGGCCAGCGGGATCTCGGTCTCCGCCCACGAGGCCACGTGCGGCCGGCCCGCCCGTTGCCCCTGGTAGTTGTACGCGACCCCGCGCTTCTTGCACCCGTACACCTCCACGTCAGTGGCGTCGATGTCGATCGTCACCGGGCCTTCGGCCAGCTCCGCCGCCCGCTCCGCGGGCAGCAAGCCGATCATCGCCGCCGTGGCCGCCGCCAGCCCCGCCTCCGCCCCCCGCCAGTGCTGCCCGGTGAACCGGCGGGCGATCCCGGTCGCGGTCGAGGTGGCCAGCCCCGGCACCGGGACCAGCAGCTGGCCCGCCTGATCGGCACGGACCCGGTCCAGGCCCACCAGGAAATCCTCCCCCGCCAGCTGCGCCGCGGCCATCCCGGCCAGCACCTGCCCGCCAGTGAATCCGCGGCGGCGCTGCTTGACCGGCCCCATCCCCCCATCCAGCGCCTCGATCAGGCCGAGCTTGCCGCACAGCTCGGTGACCGCGAGCATCCCGCCCGCGCCGGTCAGCGACGGGTCGTCCGCCCCGATCTGGATCCTGCCCCGGGTCTTGCCCGGCCTCGCCACCGTCCGCACCACCTCGGTGACACTCCTCCCAGGATCACCCAGCACTGTCATGCTCGATAATCCCAGCAGGGCACAGTAGTCTCACGGATCCTCGGCGGCGTGTCGCCGTTCTACCCGTTGATTCGGGTCTGACGTGGCCGGACCGGGCGTGGCTGGCCCTGCTCGCCGGGACGCTGCCGGCGTCAGGGTCGTCGGCTCCGCCGTTTAGGCGCCACGAATGAGCTCGATCATGGAACGCTGGGTTGGCAGCTGCCGTCGTGAACTGCTGGACCGGCCCCTGATCTGGAACCAGCGCCACCTGATGACCGTCCTGCGCGAGTACGAGGACTTCTACCACACGCACAGGCCGGACCGCGCCCTGAGCCAGGCCGCGCCGCTCCGGCCGCTGCCAGATGGCATCACCGACCTGGACCACTTCCTCGTCAGGCGGCGCGACCGAGCCGGGGGCGTAATTCATGAATATCGCCTGGTGGCATAGGTTTTCGGCACCCGCAGGTGGCTATCCCCACTGGCCGGCCTGGTAGTCACCGGCGGGCTGCCGGGTGATGACGTTCATGCGGTTGTAGGTGTTGATGAGGGCGATGAGCGACACCAGCGCGGCGAGCTGGTCATCGTCGTAGTGCTTGGCCGCATCAGCCCAGGCCTCGTTGGTGACACCACCGGCGGCATCGGCGATGCGGGTGCCCTGCTCGGTGAGTTCCAGAGCGGCCCGCTCGGCCTCGGTGAAGACCTTCGCCTCCCGCCACACCGCGACCAGGTTGAGCCGCACCGAACTTTCCCCGGTGTGCTCGGCGTCCTTGGTGTGCATGTCGGTGCAGTAGGCGCAGCCGTTGATCTGGCTGGCCCGGATCTTCACCAGGGCCTGCGTTGCGGTTGGCAGGGTCGAATCAGACACGACCGCGCCTGCCGAGTTGATGTGCTCGGCGAACTTCGCGGAAACTGTGTTGCCGTAGTAGTTGAAACGGGCATCCATGGTGATCTCCTTGTCGCTCGTACGGGCTGCACCTGCACTGATCCAATCGGCCCGGCAAGATGTGACGGGCGCACTAATGTGATGCGCGGTCGTCGGTAATTTCCTTCTAGGCGTTGATCGCCAGTTGCCTCGTGCCTCTTGTCACATCGGCCGGTTGCGGTTCGTCACTGCTATGACGGCCCGCGACGGGAGAATGTGACCGATGAACGAGAACGAGCAGCTGGCCGACCGGTTCGAGGAGCACCGTCCACGTTTGCGGGGGCTGGCATACCGGATGCTCGGCTCGCTCGCCGAGGCGGACGACGCCGTGCAGGAAGCGTGGCTGCGGCTGAGCCAGTCAGGTGGCGGCGTGGAGAACCTCGGCGGCTGGCTGACCACGGTGGTCGCCCACGTGTGCCTGGACATGCTGCGCTCGCGGAAGGCGCGGCGCGAGGAGCCGCTGGAGGTGCACGTGCCCGACATGCTCATCAGCCTCGACGACGGGCCCGGCCCCGAGGAGGAAGCACTGCTGGCCGACTCGGTCGGTCTCGCGCTGCTCGTGGTGCTCGATACCCTTACCCCCGCCGAACGGCTCGCATTCGTGCTGCACGACATGTTCGACCTGCCCTTCGAGCAGATAGCTCCCATCGTGGGCCGCGACCAGGCCGCGACCAGGCAACTCGCCAGCCGGGCGCGGCGCCGGGTCCGGGACGCGGCCCCGGTTCCCGACCCCGATCTGGCCCTGCAGCGAGAAGTGGTCGGTGCGTTCTTCGCCGCCGTCCGTGGCGGCGATCTCGACGCGCTGGTCGCCGTGCTCGACCCCAGGGTCGTGCTCCGGGCCGACGCGGGTCCCGCTCGCCCGGCCGCCTCGGCGGTCCTGCGCGGGCCAGCGGCCGTGGCCGCGCAGGCGATGACCTTCGCGAACCCGGCCGCGTTGGTCCGGCCAGCGCTCGTGAACGGGGCGGCGGGAGTGGTCATCACCGTCGGCCGGCGATTGATCTCCGTCGTGGGTTTCACCGTCGTCAACGGCAAGATCGCCGAAATCGACGGGGTCACCGATCCCGAACGCCTTCGCCAGCTCGACCTGGCCATCCCCGGCGACTGACCATGTTCCCAGAAGACTTTCATAGCCCGGTCCCGGACAGCCGGTCACATCTCCCTCTTGCGAGGCCCGGCGGGCTGTTGCTGCTCGGCGGTCGGCTGGCCGACACCTTCGGCCGCCGCCGGATGCTGCGGGCCGGCCTGGCCGTGTTTGCCGCAGCATCGCTGGCGTCGGGCCTGGCGCACAGCGGCATCGCACTGGTCACCGCCCGCGGGTCATCGGTCCCGTCGCCCAGGTCGGCGGCCAGCACGGTCTCGGCCTCGGCCCAGGTGGCCACGTGCGGCCGGCCGACCCGCTGGCCCTGGTGGTTATAGGCTACGCCGCGCTTCTTGGACCCGTAGACCTCCACGTCGGTGGTGTCCAGATCGATGGTGACCGGCCCGCCGGCCAGCGCCGCCACCCGCTCCGCAGGCAGCAGGGCCAGCATCCGCCCGGTCACCGCCGCCAGGCCGGCCTCCACCGCCCGCCACTGCCCGGGGGTGATCCGCCGGGCCAGGCCCGCAGCGGTCGTGGAGCTCAGCCCCGGCACCGGAGTGACCTGCTGGCCGGCCGCATCGGCGCGCTGGCGGTCCAGCCCCACCAGGAAGTCCTCCCCGGCCAGCTGCGCCGCCGCGATCCCGGTCAGCAGCTCCCCGGCGCCAAACCCCCGGTCCCGCTGCTTGATCGGGCCGACAGCCCCGTCAAGCGCCCCGATCACGCCGAGCCGGTCACACAACTCGGTGACCGCGGCCAGGCCCGCGTTCGCCGTCAGCGACCGGTCCGGCGCGCCGGCCCGGACCTGCCGCCGCTTCCGCCCGCCGCCACGTATCCTGCTGTTCACCAGATAGGTGCCCTCTCCGCTGAGACGATCATCATTTCGCAGCGATCATCATCCCAGGCCAGAGCGGCACCTATCGGCATCTGCACGGCCGTGTCGCCGGCTTACTCACGGAATCGGGTCAGAACACGCTCTTCTGCCTGATGCGAGAGCGTGCCT
>JASHPR010000140.1 GCA_030038015.1 Streptosporangiaceae bacterium | reverse complement strand
GCCGCCACGCGCACCGACTCGGGCAGATGGATGATCACCTCCTCCCAGACCGCGCCGCGGGAGGAGTCCGCCAGGTAGTGCACCTCGTCGAGGACGACGTAGCCGAGGCCCGCCAGCGTCGGCGAGCTCGTGTAGAGCATGTTGCGCAGCACCTCGGTGGTCATCACCACGACCGGCGCGTCGCCGTTGATGCTGTTGTCCCCGGTCAGCAGGCCCACGGTCCGGTGGTCGTAGCGGCGGACCAGGTCGGCGTACTTCTGGTTGGACAGCGCCTTGATCGGCGTGGTGTAGAAGCACTTGCGGCCCTCGGCCAGGGCCAGGTGCACCGCGAACTCCCCGACCACGGTCTTGCCCGACCCGGTCGGCGCGGCCAGCAGCACCCCGTGCCCGGCGTTCAGCGCCCTGCAGGCGTCCAGCTGGAAGGCATCGAAGCTGAAGTCATACAGCGCCTGGAACGCGACGAGTTCCGGCCGGTCTCCGGTCAATCGCCCGGCCCGGGTGTCCGCCCGATGTCGACGCCGTCGCGGGACGGCACGTCAAGGTCGATCGGTGACGCCTCGTCGTCGGACAGCCCCGCGTATATCGACGGCCGGCTCGCCCGGCGCCGGTCGTTCATCCAGATCAGCAGGTCGGCGGCCTCGACGAGGACCACGCAGGGCACGGCGAGCAGCAGCATGGTGAGCGGGTCCGGGCTCGGCGAGGCGATGCCGGCGAACACGAACACGCAGAAGATGATCATCCGCCGCCACTTGGCGATCCGCTCGTGCGACAGGATGCCCACCATGTTCAGCATCACCAGCGCCAGCGGCAGCTCGAACGCCAGCCCGAAGCCCAGGATCATGGCCTCGAAATAGCTGAGGTAGTTGGAGACGGTCGCCAGCACGGACACCCCGTTCGGCACCAGCGCCAGCAGGTAGTGCAGGCCGCGGCTCATCGCGAAGTAGGCCAGCACGGCCCCGGCGAGGAACAGCGGCGCCGCGGCGCCGACGAAGGCGTACGCCCACCGCTTCTCCCGCCGGTACAGCCCGGGGGCGATGAACGCCCAGATCTGGTACAGCCAGAACGGGCTGGTGACGATCAGCCCGAAGAAGAACGCAACCTGCACCCGCAGCATGAAGCCGTCGAACACGCCGGTGACGATGAGATGGTCGTGGCTCGCGGCCACCTTGAACGGGTGATACACGAACGCCCACAGCCGGTCATAGACCTGCGGGACGAACCCAACGCACATGCCGGCAACGATCGCGGCTATCGCCTTGACCAGCCGGTTGCGCAGCTCACGGATGTGGTCGAAGAGCGGCATCCGGCCGTCGGGGTTCGCCCGCCGCTGCGACGCCGCGAAGCGGGCGCCGAGCACACGCGCGCCCGTGATGCTGTCAGCGAGCTTCGCCATGACCGGCTACGGGGGGTCGTCGGTGAGAGGTCAGCCCGGCTGCTGGGTCTGCGAGGTCGGGCTGACCGGGGAGCCGTTCACGACGGCCGTGGCCGCCTGCTGCTGCTGCAGGTCGCGGATCTGCTGCTGGAGCTGCTCGATCTGCTGCTGCTGAAGCTGGGCGGCCTCTGGCGCCGGCGAAGCGGGCAGCGCCGGGGCGGGCTGGGCTGCCTCCTGCTCCTCATCGGGGTGCATGTTCGACACCTCGGCCTTGAGGATGCGCATGGACCTGCCCAGCGACCGTGCGGCGTCGGGCATCTTCTTCGACCCGAACAGGATAATCAAGACAACCGCGACTATTAGGATCTTCCACGGGCTGTCAAACAGGTCACCAATCATTTCTGTCCCCATCCAGCGCGATGCGCGGGCCCCGCGCATAGGGTCGCTTGCACCCGAAAGTCTACACGGGCGCTGTGCAGTGCACAGTCACCCGCGCCTGCGGGCCTGCCCGGTGCCCTGGGCTCAGGCGTACTGGGCCAGCGCCGCGGCCGCGTCCTCGCGGACGCTGGCGGCCAGGTCAGCCGGGGAGGTCACCCGGCCGTCCTCGCCCAGCCGGAGCGCCAGCCGCCTGACCCACCGGGTATCCGGGGTGCGCAGCCCGACCCGGAGCCTGCCGTCGCCCAGCTCCTCGGCGCGCTCGCACGGGTAGTACTCGGCGACCCAGCGGCCCGCGTCGGCGAGCTCGAGCTCGACCCGCACGTCCCCTGCCGACGGCTGGAACAGGCCCGAGTCCACGTCGACGTGCTCGGCCTCGTCGGGCACCTGCGCGGCCACGTCTAGCACCGTCAGCGCCAGCACCCGGTCGAGCCGGAACAGCCGGACCGCCTCGGCCCGGCGGCACCACGCCTCCAGGTAGGCCCGGCCCTCCACGACAACCAGCCGCATCGGATCCGCATCGCGCTCGGTCGCCTCGTCCCGGCCGGGCACGTAGTACGACAGGTGCAGCCGCCGGCGCCGCCGCAGCGCGTCGGCCACCTGAGCCTGCACGTCGGCTGGCGCGCGGCCGTCCTGGTGGACCGCGACCTGCGCGCTCGCCATCCCCGCGTCGCCGGCCGCGGCCTCGAGCTTGGCGATCGTCGTGCGCAGCGCCGAGCGGTCTTGCGGC
>JASHPR010000139.1 GCA_030038015.1 Streptosporangiaceae bacterium | reverse complement strand
GGGGCGAACGACGGGTCGCCGTCGCTGCCGGGCAGGGTGCGCGGCTCGGCACCGGCGGCGGTCACCTGGCAGGTGTCAGAAGGCCCGGGGTGGAACGGGTTGGTGATCCTGATCTGCCCGCCGGTGCCCTCCAGCGAGGTGAAGGTGTCGAGGCTGCGGTGCATGCCGGCCGACAGCATCAGCCGGCGCCCGCCCGGGTAGCCGAGCACGCCCCAGGTGTCCACGTCGACGCCGTCGCCGCCCATGGTGGCGCGCGCCCACGCCTCCTGGTGGCCCCCGCCGAACAGCAGCTGGGCCAGCCGGACCGGGTAACAGCCCACATCCCTCAGCGCGCCGCCCTGCAGGTCGCGGGACAGCCGGATGTTCGCCGGGCCCCGCACCGTGAAGTGGAAGTTGGACTTGATCTCCATCAGCTCGCCGATGGCGCCGCCGGCGAGGAGTTCCTCGATGGCCCGCATCTGCGGGTGGAACGGGAACACGAACGCCTCCCACAGCAGCGTCCCGGTCCGCCGGGCGGCGGCGAGCACCCGCTCGGTGTCGGCCAGCGTGCCGGTCAGCGGCTTCTCGCAGAGCACCGGCTTGCCCGCCTCGAGCGCCCGGATCGTCCACTCGGCGTGCAGCGCGTTGGGCAGCGGAATGTAGACCGCGTCGATGCCCGGGTCACCGATCAGCCGCTCGTATCCGGTGACCGCCCGCTGCACCCCGTTCTCGCTGGCGAACTTCTCCGCCCTGGCCGCGTCACGCCCGGCGACCGCGGCCGGGATGCCGCCCGCGGCGCGCAGGCCGGGCAGGAACTGCACGCGGGCGATGTTGGCCGTGCCGACGATTCCCCACCGGATCATCCTGGAAGTCTCGCAGACGCCGGCCTGCCTGGTCCCAGGGAAGTCCGGCCCCGCTCAGCCCGCGTGCGGGCGGGCCAGCCCGCTAGACCGGCTCGCCCTTGAGGGTGAAGGTGGACAGCAGGTTGACCGCCAGCCCCAGCGCGATCACGGTGACGATGGCGCCCATGGCGATGGACGTCGGCACGGACAGGCCCGCGTTCAGGGAGCTGTCGTGCGCGATCCCGTTGGCGATGCCGAGTGAGTAGTGGCTGACCGACAGCAGCCGGGCGCCGCTGACGAAGTTGGCCAGCAGCGCCTCCCAGATCAGCACGTAGAGCAGGCCGACCGCGATCGCGCGGGTGGTGGCCGCCGAGACCATGACGAAGACCGCGTTGTAGATCACCGCCCCGGCCAGCGCCCCGACGAACAGGCCGACCGCGAAATCGGTGCTGTTGACGGCGGCCCCGGGAACGAGGCTGACCGGGCCGCCGGGCCCGGCGACCGTCGGGCCCGCCGGCTCGGTGCTGCCGCCACCGGATATCAGCGCCGCGATGAGCTCGGGAACCGCAGCGAAGATCACGGTCAGCATGGTGGCCACGGCGAACTTGGTGATGATCACCGACGAGCGGCGCACCGGCGTGGCCAGCAGGTGGATGATGCTGCCGTCGTCGATCTCGGCGCCGAGCACGCTGGATCCGATGATCAGGGCGGTCAGCGGGAGCAGCACGGAGAACCCGAAGGTGCCGAGCACGTGCGACGGCCAGGGCCGCGACGGCGGGCGGGAGACCTTGAGCGCGAGGGTGAGCACGATGAGGATCACCGCCGGGAGCCCGAACAGCAGCGCCCGCCGGCGGCCCATGGTGGCGCGCAGGGTGATCCAGGCGACCGTCGGGTTGAACACTGCGGGCATGCGCGCTCCTTCAGTCGGCCACGAGGTAGGCGAAGACGCTTTCCAGGGACTCGTCGGTGGGCAGCACCTCGCGCAGCCGGATGCCGTGGTCCCTGGCCAGGACGGCGATGTCCCGGCAGAACGCGCCGTAGTCCGAGGTCCGCACCTGCAGGCCGCCCCGGGCCAGCTCCACCGAGGTCACCGCGGGCCGGGCGATGAGCGCGCCGCCGAGCAGGCGGTCATCGGAGGACCGCACGGTGAACACGTGCGGCCTGCTGGTCATCAGCCGCCGGATCGCGCGGTAGTCGCCGGAGGCGGCCAGGCGGCCGGCCACGACCACCTGGATCGTGCCCGAAATCCGCTCCACCTCCTCCAGGATGTGCGAGCTGAACACGATCGTCCGGCCCTCGGCGCCGAGCTTCTCGAGCAGGTCCATCATGTGCAGCCGCTGGCGCGGGTCCATCCCGTTGAACGGCTCGTCGAGCAGCAGGATCTCCGGGTCATGCACGAGCGCCGCGGCGACCTTGATCCGCTGCCGCATGCCCTTGGAGTAGGTGGCGATCCTGCGTCCGGCCGACGCGGTCATGTCGAGCATGGCGATCGCCCGCGCCGCGGCCGCGGGCGGGTCGGGAAGCTCGTGCAGCTTCGCGGTGGCCGTGACGAACTGCTCGCCGGTCAGGAACGCGTACACCGAGTCCCGCTCGGGGACCAGGCCGATGACGCGGTAGACGGCGGGGCTGCGCCAGCTGGGGCCGCCGTCGATGGTGAGCTCGCCGCGGGACGGGGGCAGGAAGCCGGCGATCATGTGCATGATCGTCGATTTCCCCGCGCCGTTCGGGCCGAGCAGGCCGGTCACCCCCGGCCCGATGGACATGGTGACGTCGTTGACGGCGACCACGTTGCCGTACCAGCGGGTGACGTTGCGCAATTCGACGGTCATGAACGGCTGACCTTCCGGTATCTGGCGGCCAGGCCCCCGAGGCAGGCCGCGAGCAGGAGGACCGCCACGACCCCGTAAAGCGGGCCGAAGTGGCCTGGGTTGGCGTCTTCCCCGGGCGAGGTGCCGCCGAGCCAGATGCGCACCCCGTCCAGGATGGTGAACGGGCTGAACAGCCCGGCGATCCGCGCGCCGGTCGTGGCCGCCGTCATGCCTCCTTCCGCCTGGATCAGCAGCAGGGACACGACCCAGGTAAGCGCGCAGGAGATCGCGATGATCCCGGTCGCGTACGCGCGGCGGCCGGTCAGGGAGGCCAGGACCAGGCCGACGGCCGCGATCAGCACGGCCCACATCAGGCCGACGCCGAGGCCCGGGATCAGCGCCCTGGTCTCGCCCCAGACGCCGTGGGCGTTCCTGGCGGACGCGATCGTGCCCAGGTAGAGGAACAGCAGCGGCACCTCGATCAGCAAGAGGCACGCCGCGGTCAGCGCGAGGTACTTGGCCAGCGGGTAATCGCCCCGGCGCAGCGGCCGGGAAAAGTACAGCGGCAGCACGTGGCTGCGCAGGTCCTTGGAGACCAGCTCCGGGGCCTGCGCGGAGATGAAAATGATCAGCACCACGACCCGCAGCTGCGGCGAGTACACGTCGTAGCCGAACAGCCGCGCGCTGCCCCGGGCCACCGCGAACGCGTTCACGAACGCGGGGAGGCACATCGCGAGGCACGCGAGTGCCGGGATGATCTTGGCCTTCACCCCGCGGCCGATGCCGAACGCGGACCGGAAGCTGTGCCAGGTCAGCGCGCGGACGATCTGCGCCCGGCCCAGCCTCGGGCCGTCATAGCGGCGGTAGCCGAGGTCGTGGATCACGCCGGCGGCCTGGGCCGGCGCCGCTTCAGCCATGGGACACCTCCTCCACGTCGCGGAACAGCTCCTCGACCTGGTGCCGCCGCTGCTCCAGCCGGCACAGGGGCAGGGCGAGTTCCGCCACGCAGTCGCGCACCACGTCGTAGGTGTCGTCGCCGTCCAGCGGGACCAGCAAAACCCGCCGCCGCGGCGTGGCGGCCAGCCCGCGGGCGGCCAGCCGCGCCTGCAGCAGCGGGAGGCCCTCCTCCACCTCGACCGCGAGGACCTGGCTGGCCTGGGTGAAGCTGGTGATCGTGTCGGCGCGCAGCAGCCGCCCGGCGTCGATCGCGACCAGGTGATCGCAGATCCGCTCGATCTCGCCGAGCAGGTGCGAGGCGACCAGGATCGAGATGCCGAACTCCGCCCCGATCCGGCCGATCAGCTCGAGCATGGCCGTCCGCCCGGCCGGGTCAAGCCCGTTGGTCGGCTCGTCGAGCAGCAGCAGCCGGGGGTCGCCGACCAGCGCCTGGGCCAGCTTGACCCGCTGTTTCATGCCGGTCGAGTAGGTGCCGATGAGACGGTACCGCTCCTCGTGCAGCCCCACGTGGCGCAGCGACTCGGCCGCGCGCTCCTTGGCCACGGTGGGCGGCAGCCCCGACATCCGGCCGAGGTGGGTCACGAACTCGGTGGCGGTCACGTCGGGCGGCAGGCAATCGTGCTCGGGCATGTAGCCGAGCAGGGTCCTGATCGTCTCGCCGCTGGTCAGGCAGTCACGGCCGAGCACGCTGGCCTGGCCGCTGGTCGGCGGGATGAGGCCGAGCAAGATCTTGATCAGGGTGGATTTGCCGGCGCCGTTGGCGCCGATCAGCCCGGTCACGCCGGGCCCGGTGCTGACGGTCAGGCCGCCGAG
>JASHPR010000011.1 GCA_030038015.1 Streptosporangiaceae bacterium | reverse complement strand
ATCAGCATCTAGGCAGTCAGACACGCCGTTAGCGAGCCAACCAATGTGATCTACATGACTACGAACCCACTCGCCTGAGGGTGCAGTTCACCAGGTCACGGCACAATCGACGGGTTGATCAGAGGCTGATCAGGGGGAACTTCGGGCTAGACGGTGCAGGCGCGCGGTCAGCGCGGCGCGACCAGCAGGGTCTGCAGCGCGGTGCCGCAGGTGCCGTGCACGTCGGAGAGCGTGGTCTCGCTCATTCCGGTGCCCTGCTCGCCGATGGTGCTGACCGCATCGAGCAGCAGCCATTCGCCGGCCGGGTCACGCCGCAGGACGACCGTGAGATCGACGTTGATGAACAGGAACCGCTCCGGGTCGAGCGTGGCGCTGACCCCGCTGCCGGAGTCCGCGAGCAGCAGGGCCCGGCACATCGGGGACATGTCCTCACCGGGGACGAGCGGGATCTTCGGGCGGCCCCAGACAGCCGCGGGGCCCGGCGTGCCGAAGCCGCCGGCGACGTAGCGCCAGTCGATGGCCCGCAGGTAGCCGGTCATGTGCCCGCCGGGGAAGTCCGGGGGCGGGTGCACGGCCGGGATGGGCGGGGGCGCCGGGCCTGCCGCGACCGCGGGAACCCCGCCGGGGTGGATGGCGATCCGCCAGCCGCGGGCGTGCACGACCTCCTGCCCGTCGGCCTCCAGGACGGCCTCGAGCATGGCCACCCGCCGCCCCGGCCGCACGGTCCGCGTCCGCACCGTGATCTTCCCGAGCGGCACCGGCCGCAGGATGTCGACCGTCACCCTGGCCAGGCGCTGGCCCTCGTCGGGCTCGTGCCGTTCCAGTGCTCGCGCGGCGAGCGCGGACGGCGGGCCGCCGTGCTGGGCCTGCGCGCTCCACGGCCCCGCTGTGGCGGGCGTCGCCACGAAGGCATCCGTTCCGGCGGGCTCAAAGAAGACGCTGTGCACGGTCTGGACGCTACCGGAGGATGCGCGCGCCCTGGCCGGCGGTGCGAGCCCCGTGCCGCGGACGCGCGGGAGTTCGCCGATTCGGCGGGCCACGCGGCGTGGACGTGCCTGACCGACGCCGGTGAGATCCTGGTGACGGTTCCCGGCGCGTTCATCGCCAGCCAGGACGAGGGGCACGCGGCGTTCCTGTCCCGCGGCCACTGACGGCCCCGCCGCGCCGGCACGCCGTGATCCCGCAGGAACACCGGCGCCCGCCGTCCGCCGGCGTTCCAAAAGGCCTGAGTGATCACGTTCTGGCTGGCCTTTCCGTATTGCGTTCACCGAGCCTCTGTATTGCGTTCACTGAGCCTCTGTATTGCGTTCACTGAGCTCGTTCCAGCGCTGCATCCGCCCTGGTAACCAGGGCCGGGGTGTCCTGCCGGCCCTTTTAAAGAAGCGGTTTGCCGACCGTCGGCCCGGGGGGTAAAAGCGCAATGCCCACGCCTGAGTCAAAGGCAGCGCGGAGAGAAGGTAGAGAAGATTACCCTCGAAGATAATCATCTGACCACCGGTGAGAGAGTGCCGATGAGAGCTACCCCGGCAGGGCAGCAAGACAAGGCCACCGCGGCCACGGGCCCGCGAGGCTCATCCGTACCGTCCGCCGAGGTCGCTGGGGCGGCGCGCCCCGCGGGGTGGGTGGCGCCCGTGGCCCGGTACGCGCCGGTCATCGCGGCGTCCGCCATGATGGCCTTCTTCGGGTGGTGGGGGCTGGCGCGCGACTCGGCCATGGGCAACGACGAAGTCGTAAGCCGCTTCGCCGCCGGGCTGAGCCTCGGCCAGCTCGTGCACCTGCTGCGCCGCGTCGACATCGTCCACGGGCTGTATTACCTGCTGCTGCACGGCTGGCTGGCGGTCGGCACGAGCCCCGCCGTCATGCGCATTCCCTCGGTGATCGCTATGGTTGCCGCCGCGGCCATGATGGTGATCCTGGCCCGGCGGCTGACCGGATCGGGCTGGGCCGGGCTGTTCGCTGGCCTGATCATGGTGACGACGCCATCCATCAGTTACTACGCGCAGACCGCACGCTCGTACGCGCTGGTGTTCGCCTGCGTCCTGGCCGGGACGCTGGCCCTGCTGAGCGCCCTGCAGGCCGAGCGGGCCAGCGCGGCACCCAGCGCCATCACGCGCCGGTGGCTGATCTACGGCGCGCTGGTGACGCTGTGCGCGTACCTGAACGAGATGACGCTGCTCCTGCTGCCGGCGCACGCGATCACCGTCTTGCTGACCCGGTACGGGCGGCGCACCCTCGGGCGGTGGGCGCTCACGTCCGCCATGGCCTGCACGCTCGCCGCACCCGTCGTGGTGGTCAGCTTCCTGCAGCGTGGCTCCGCCTCATGGATCGGGCCGCCAAACTGGCAGCAGGTGGATTTGCTGTACCAGGACTACTTCGGCGCGACGTCCGCCGTTGCCCGGCTCCTGCTGGCATGCGCGGTCGTGGCGGTGCTGCCGCCCGGCCCATGGTGGCGACGGCGGCGCCACGGCGCCGGTGCGGGGAGCGGCGCGAAGCCCGCATCCCCCTGGTGGAGCGGTGGCGGGATCTCCGTGTCCTCGGTGGCGGTGCCGTTGCTCCTGGTCCCGGCCGGCCTTCTGCTCCTGGAGTCACGCGTCTTGCCGCCGCTGTACCAGGAACGATATGTCCAATACGGCGAGGCCGGGGTAGCCCTGCTGGCCGGCGCCGGGGCGTACCGGATCGGGCGATGGCTGGCGGGCGCCGTGCGACGGCGAGAGCTGGTCTTGGTGCCCGGCCTGGCCGTGTGCCTGTGCGCGCTGCTGCTGCAACTCCCGGCACAGCACGGCATCCGCACCCCTGCGAGCCGCGCGTTCAACTTCGGCGGGCCGGCTTTCTATGTGGGAGCGCATGCCCGGAGCGGCGACGGGGTGCTCTTCATGAGCTCGTTCTATCGCAAAGCCGAGCTCGGTTACCCAGAGCAATTCCGTAAGACCCGCGACTTCGCGCTCGCCGTGTCACCCGTGGTGGCACCGTACCAGGGCATCAACAAGCCGTTGGCGGCCATACTCCCGCTCATGCTCTCCTGCCGGCGGATCTGGGTGATCGGCTACGTGCCCTCCCCGACCCTGCCAGCAGCGGCGCTGCGCGAAGAGAGCCAGGTATTGCTGCAGGATTTCATCCGGGTCAAGGTGCGGAGCTACAGGGGCATGTGGCTCACCCTGTGGATCCGCCGCTGATCACGCAGCTCTGTATAACGCTCAGGAAGGTGTCGGTGCGGACTGCGGCGAGGAGATCACCGACCGTGAAGGCTGGCCTGTGCGCGGCCGTCGCAGCCATGGTTCTCACCGGCGGTTGCTCTTCACCTCACCCGTCGGAGGCGCGGCCGTCAACTGCGGTGGCCAAGTCAACTCCGATGGCCAGGCAGTCCCCGCCTCCGGTCGTCGAACTGCCGTCAACGGCCGAGCACTGGGGGTCTTTTTTCGGCGGCAGGAAAGGCGAGAACTACGACCTGGCCACGTCGCCCGCTGCCCTGACCGTGCCCGGAACCGTCGCTGAGATCGGAACGTCGAACTCGACCCAGTACGCGCTCTTGACCAACGGGAGCCTGTATGCCTGGGGCCTGGGCACGCAGGGCCAGCTAGGCGATGGCAGCCTGGTGAACTCCTTCACCAAGCCCGTGCGGGTGCGCTTCCCCCGCGGGGTGAAGATCGCGTCGATCCCCGCTGACGCCATGCCCTTCGACGCTGCTCTCGCCGTCGACACCGAAGGAAACGTCTGGGGCTGGGGCCAGAACGGCCAGGGCGAACTCTGCCTGCAGAACACGAGGACGTACACCATTCCCGTCAAGCTCCCGCTATCCCATGTGACGGCCCTGGCCGGAGCGGGCAATCACGCGCTGTACGACGCCGATGGCACCGTCTACGCCTGCGGGAGTAACGGCGCAGGCGACCTGGGCGACGGCAGCACGCGCAATTCCACCACGCCGGTGAAGGTGGCCGGGCTCGACGGCTCGCTCGTCACCGAACTGGTGGCGTCGTTCGCCAACTCCGGGGCATTGCTGTCCAACGGGGAGTACTTCGACTGGGGTTATGACGGCAACGGCGAGCTCGGCGACGGGCAGTTCCAGCAGTCATCGGACGTCCCGGTTCGGGTGAATCTCCCTTATCCGGTGACGCAGGTCGCCCAGGGAGGGTCCATCTGGGACAACGGGCAGACGCTCGTGCTGCTGTCGAACGGCTCACTGTGGGCCTGGGGCGCCAACTTTAACGGGCAGCTGGGTGACGGGACGATGCTGTCGCAGGCGTCTCCGGTGCGGTTCTACCCGCCCGCTGGAGTCACCTACAAAATCCTGGCCACGGGGGCGATCACGTCATATGCCGTTTCGACGACCGGGAACGTCTACGCGTGGGGTGCCAGCCCCGTCGGGCAGGTCGGTGACGGGACCACGCTCCCGACCTTGGTCCCGGTCCGCGTCGCCTCCGGGGTCACCATGATCTCTTCGACCGCGAACGACGTGGCCGTCACCATCCCGGGGACATGACCCCGCAGCCTGCGCAGTTGCGGGAGCAGGTGGCCCGGGCGGGATCGGTGCCGGGCACCGATCCGGTGGCGGTGACCATGGCCGCGGCGCAGCACCTGGCGGGAGGCTCCCAGGTCATGCGCCAAGCGCGGATGGCCAAGCATGCACATGCCAGCTGGCGCCGGGGGCAGGGCTCCGGCTCCGGCGCGGATTTGGGGCTATGCTGCGAATTCCGTGATGGCTTGCGTGGCGTGGGGGCGCTGGCGTCCTCCTGGAGATCACGATTTGGCATGTGCGCGGCAGGTTGCCGCTGAGAAGTAACGAGGCCCCGGTAGGACGCGGGGGTCTGCCGAGATCTCTCGCGTTCGCGAGCCTCGTTGTCGCTTTGGTTCACCATGCTGTCTGCCGGGCTGCCCGGCGCCGGGGATCGTACCCTGGATGGTCTTGGGCCGGACGGGCGGCTGCTGCTGGAGTTGTACGCGCATCTGCGCGGCCTGCAGGCGGCCGCGGCCTGCAGGCGGACGGGGTGGAGGGCACGGCCGAGGCCGTGGTGATCTTTGCACGGCGGGGCCGGCGGGAGCAGCGTCGCGGTCAGGCACCGATGGGAGGCGAGCCTGTGGCCGATCGTGGTGTCGCCGGCCAGGCTCATGGGCTCCGTCACATGGTAAGTGCCGACCGACGTTCGTGCCTGGCTGACAAATTGCGGCGCCGCGAGCGCAGCGAACGGCTGGGTTCCGGCGTCTCCGGTGAGACCGCAGCTCATGCGCATTCCCACGCAACGAGCCCAAACCGGAGGTTGGCAGTGCAGGCAGTCCCTTCGACGGCCGACGCGCCTCCGGTTGCCGGATATCAGACGTCCCCTGCCGCGATCCGGACGTCATGGCTGATCACGATTGGCTACCTGCTGGGCGCCTTGGTCGTGACCGCGCGGCTTTGGGCCCATCCGGCGGCAGATATGCCCGCTGGTAACCGAAAGGACGTCGACGCGTTCACCTGGTTCCTGCACTACGCGGCGACAGCGGTCGCGCACGGCAGGCTCCCGGCGCTGATCACGACCACGCTGAACGCGCCGCGCGGCGTCAACCTGATGTGGAACACGGCCTTCCTGCTCCCTGGGATGCTGCTGACGCCGGTGACGCTGCTGGCCGGCCCGCAAACCAGCATCACCCTCGTGCTAACGCTAGGCTTCGCAGGCTCAGCGGCCAGCCTGTTCTGGGTGCTGCGCCAGTGGGGGTGCAGCCTGACCGCGGCCGCCCTGGGCGGCGCGGTCTACGGGTTCTCCCCGGCCCTGCTGGACGCCGGCATCGGCCACTACAACTTCCAGTTCGCAGTGCTGCCGCCGCTGATGATCGGGGCGCTGCTGCGGATCGTGACCGGTCGCGGCCATCCCGTGCGCACCGGGGCTTGGCTTGGCCTCATGACCGCCGCTCAGCTGTTCATAGGGTCGGAGCTGCTGTTTGATACCGCCCTGTCCGGCCTTGTGCTGGTGGTGGCAATCGCGGCGAGCCACCCCCGCGCGGTGCTCGACCGGGCCCGTGGGGCCGCGTCCGGGCTCGGAACAGCAGCCGCAGTCGCGCTGCTGATCTGCTGGCACGCCCTGTGGGTGCAGTTCCACGGCCCGCTGACCGAGCACTACGCCCCGCAGGCCCCCTGGAATGCCGATCTTCGCTGGTTCGTGATCCCGCCTGGTGACCTCCTCTTTCACACGTCAGCCAGCGCGGCCTTCGAGGCGAGCCAACCGGTGGGCCTCCCGGAGATCGTGGCTTACCTGGGCTGGCCGCTGCTGGGTGTGCTCGTGGTCGCGGCGATCTGCTTCTGGCGGGACCACAGAGTGCGCGCCGCGGCTGTTACCTGGGCGATGCTGGAACTGATCTCCCTCGGCGGCGGCACGCCGGAGAATTTTGGTTCCTGGTTCCCGGCATGGCTGCTGCCCTACCACTGGCTGCAGGGCCTGCCGGTGACCGGTGAACTGCTGCCGAACCGCTTTTGTATCCTCGCTGACGGCGCGGCAGCGGCTGTGCTCGCTTTCGCCCTGGATCGGGCTCGCTCAGCGGTGTCGCGGCCTGGGGGGTTGGGCTGGCGGCGCAGCATCCCGACCTTGGTCGCGCTGATCGCAGTCTTGCCCCTCGTGCCATTGCCATACCGGCCGACGCCGGTCACACCGGTCCCGGCCGGCTGGCAAACGGCGTTTGCCCGGCTGCGGCTCGCGCCCGACGCTCGAGTTCTCGTCGTCCCCATCCCGGTCGTAGGGAACGCCAGCGCGATGCGCTGGCAGGCGGAGACCGGCGAGCCGGGCTCGCTGATCGGCGGCTACTTCCTCGGACCCGGGCCAGCCGGGCAGCCGACCTTCAACCCAGGCCCAACAGGGTGGGCCGCCAGCTACCTCGGGCACCCCGAGCCGGGGCGAGCGCGGCCCGGCCCCAGGGACATCGCCCGGCTGCGGGCCGATCTGGCGTACTGGCGCCCTGCTGCGGTCGTCGCGGCCGCCAGCAGCGGGTCATGGCCAGGACGCGTGCTGACCGAGATCCTCGGCAAGCCCGCATTCCGGGTAGGCAGCGTGCTGGTCTGGCGGCGCTAGGAGCCTGCAGTCCTCCGATCCACGAAATGTGTCTATGCGGCGGCTGCAACCGGCGTTGCGATTCCACGGTCACGGAAGAGGGCCTGCATGCCGAAGCGAGCCGGCGGCGGCTACCCACCGCGGGTCGCCGGCGCCGTCTACGAGCCCTCACCGAGGGTCGTGATCACCCGTGACAGCGGGCTCACCCGGAGCCGGGTCACCTTCGCCACGCCTTCAGTGCCCCGGTCGGCATGCTGCCCGGCGATTACGCCGAGTCCTTCATGTCCGTCGGGCACCGAATGGCGGGCCGGTACTGACAGATGATTCGGACCTTTGGATAGGACTTCCGGCCCTATCATCTGGCGGGCTGGCCGGCTGACCATGAAACCCAAAGCGACAGGAGAGGGCTGATCCGGGTGACGGGTGACCTCAAACAGCAAGCGAGGAAATAACGAGATGGCATACGAGGAGCCAGGCATGCGGCGGCACGCCAGACCTGCTGTCCTGGCCGGGCTGACGGCTGGCATCTTGTGCCTGGCTGCTGCCTGCAGCGGGGCAAGCTCTACGTCGTCAGCCGCGGCGGGCCGCAAGGCCACGCCGACGCCAAGCGCCACCACGGCCAGCCCGGTCGCGAGCTCGCCGTCAGCCAGCCCCGGCCGATCGCCGGCCGTGCCGTCAGCTTCCCCGGTCACCGCCGGGCCGGCGAGCGCCACGCAGATCGCCGAATTCACCGCTGCCGCTAACGGCCAGTGCGGCTTCACCAGTTCAGCCGACAAGCTGACCGAGGCCAGGGTGACGAACGATGGCTGGGGCTCCGCCACGGTGACTGCGGATAACCCGGCGGACCAGGGAAACGGAAACATGATCTTCCGGATTGGCAGCGCCGGCTGGACGTATGTTAAATGCGGCTCGGACTTCACCGGCGACAACATTCCCGAGGCTGTCCTCAATGCCCTGTTCGGTCCATAAGCTGAAAAACGTGCCGGGCAAATGCAGGCAAGTACCATAGGACCGGCGCTCGGGCCCGCAGGCAGCGGTCGATGGCCGTGGCGGTCCGGCGGCCGATCGGGATCCACCACTGGTCCCCGCCCTTCAGCGTGGCGCGGAGCCTGCGCAGCTGCACGTCCGCAGCAGGGCGGTAATCTCAGCTTCGGTGAAGAAGGGTTCCACGACCTCTGGCACCGCGGGTTTGTCCACCCTGACCATGGGGTTGGGTGACTTCCGCTCCTCCTCAGTCTCGACCCACCGGAAGTAGACGTGCAGATTCCTGCAGTGCTGCTGGGGCGGACGCGGGCGGCGTGCGCTCGCGCTCGGCCAGCCTGAACGCATGGCCGTGCTGGGGGTGCCACGTGCTCGATGCCTCGGGCATATCGTGATCACGGAGGAACTTGGCCAGCGACCTGACGGAAGCGGTGTAGCTCTTGATCGTCTCGGGGCTCTTGCTGGCCGGCCCAAGGGCCAGCTGCCACGACGGGAGGAGTGCCGCAAGCTCATCGTCTGCCGTCAGGCCGGTACTGTAGCACCGCTGTGCTCAGCTCCAGCAGCGGCCACGGCAGTAAGAAGGCGCAGGTCAGGGAGGCTAGTTTCCGCGGGGCGTTAGCTCAATGGTAGAGCAGCGGACTTTTAATCCGTGGGTTCTGGGTTCGAGCCCCAGGCGCCCCACCGGTCTGACCTGCCGTTATGCCTCAGCGGCGTGATCTTGGCCGCTTGTTAGTTGCAGTTCTACTTGCAGTTGGCTCGGCTGTCGAGTTCCAGAGTGCCTTGCCGATGCGGTCGGCAGCATCGTTCATGACCTGCGGAAGAACGTGGGCGTACACCTGCGGAAGAACGTGGGCGTACCTGGATGTCATGCTGATCTGAGAGTGACCGAGGATCTGCATGACGACACGTTGGTCGACGCCTTGGGCGAGCAGCAGCGAGGCGGCGGCATGCCGAGCGTCGTGCACGCGGGCGTCGTGGCTACCGGCCGCTTTGAGTAGGGTCTTCCATTCGTCCCAGTCGGCGTGGTTCCCGATCGGCCGCCCGTTTGGCTGGCCCCGTGCTGTCGGCTGGAGACCGGCAGCCGGCATGGGCTGGGAAAGCCACAACCCTGAGGTGAGGAGCCTGATGCGCACGGCCGGGCCGGCCGGCTTCGACCTTGATCTGAACCTCATCAACTCCCGGCCGGCCATCATGGCCGCTTGGTCGGCAGTGGCCGAGGAACTCGGTGTCAGGATCGACCTGGACGATGAGACCGCCGGATGGGCATCAAGCTCGAGGACGAAGTCGCGTACGGGGTTCGCGGCGCCCGACCACCACGATCCGCCGCCGCTATCCTCGCCCGCGGCCTCGAACCGGGCCTGCCGGCCGAGGTCGAGGCCGCGCTGCGCGCCCGGGGCACCGGCCACGAGCGCCCTGCCACCACGATCCGCTCGCGTGGTCATCCCCGCCGGGTACGCCACCATGGTGGTCGCGGCGCTGACCACCCCGCCGTGGCGGCGCGTCATGGACCCGGAGGTGCTGGCCCACTACGGCGGCGACCTGTCCCTGGCCAACATCCATCCCCGGGCAGCGGCGGCTGCGGCAGCGCTACCCGCTGTCGGCCCAGGCCGGCAGCGGCGCGATCGCCTGACCCGGCCGTGCCGGCCGGAGAGCCGGGCCGAGTGTCAGGCAGGCGTGCCAAGCACTGGCACGTCGTAGACGCGGCGGACGCTGGTGCCCAG
Source organism: Streptosporangiaceae bacterium (assembly GCA_030038015.1). GTDB lineage: Bacteria > Actinomycetota > Actinomycetes > Streptosporangiales > Streptosporangiaceae > JASHPR01. The sequence goes on along the minus strand of JASHPR010000011.1, from coordinate 8,533 downwards.
GCGCCCTACGTCGGTGCCGTAGACGTGGAGCTGGATGACGGTCGCGCCGGCACGGTTGGTTATCCGGTGAATGTCACCTGGCGGGGCGAAGGCGCTGACGTCCCCGGCGTTGTTCTGGTTCGTCGCCAGCGGCGTCAGGGCCGCCTGGCCTGGGGTGAGGGCGAAGGTTTCCTCGTGCTCGGTCCCTTGCAGGACCGCGAAGGCGCCCCAGGCAACGTGATCATGGATGGTGGTGGCCTGTCCTGGCCGCCAGACCAGCGCCAGGACCGAGAACGACCCATCCGGCTCGACGTGCAGGAGATGGGCCTGGTAACGCGACGGGTCACCAAGCCGCTCCTGCGCGGTGAGGATGTCCGGGCCGGGGAGATGTTGCCGGAGCTGCGCGCCGACAGCTTCGGCGGTCTCCGGCCAGCTGCCGTGCTGTGCGACCGCCTGACGGATCCTGGTGATCAGTCCGGCGGGACAGCGGGAGCCAAGCAGCGGCGTTGCGGACGCCAAGGGCGCGGCGGTGCTCATGATTACCTCCTGTGGCCGAGCGGGGCGCCGGGCCCCGCTCGGATCGCGGTTTGCGCGGGCCGTTAGCGGCGGCCGCCTGTTACGGGGTGCGCTGGCCGGCGAGCCGGTGCAATGCCGTCGCCAGCTGGTCAATCTCGGCGTGCGTGTTGTATATCGCCAGGGCGGCGCGCACCGTCGACGCCACCCCGTAGTGACGCAGGATCGGCTGCGCGCAATGGTGACCGGCGCGCACCGCGATGCCCTCCTCGTTGAGGGCCGACGCGACGTCCTCTGGCCGGTACCCGTCCAGGACGAACGACAGGATGCTTGCCTTGTCCGGCGCCGTGCCGACGAGACGCAGTCCTGGCACGGCCGCCAGCTCCTGGGTCGCGTAGGCGAGCAGCTCCTGTTCGTAGGCGGCGATGTTCGTGCGCCCGATCCGTTCAACGTAGGCGAGCGCGGTAGCCAGGCCGACGGCGTCCGCGATGGAGGCGGTCCCGGCCTCGAAGCGGGTCGGTGGCGGCTGGTACACAGTGCGCTCGAAGGTGACGTCACGGATCATGTTGCCGCCGCCTTGCCACGGCGGCATCGAATCGAGCACGTCGGGTTTCCCGTACAGAGCGCCAACGCCAGTCGGCCCGAACACCTTGTGCCCCGAGAATACGTAGAAGTCCGGATCCAGCGCCTGCACGTCGACCGGCATGTGCGAGACGGCCTGGGCCCCGTCGATCAGCACGCAGGCACCCGCATCATGCGCGGCCTCCACGACTTCGCGCACCGGAACGATCGTCCCCAGCGCGTTGGAGACGTGCGCGACGGCGACCAGCCGGGTCCGGGCCGTGAGCAGCCTGCGGTACTCGTCGAGGAGGATCTGGCCGCTGTCATCGACCGGGATCACCCGCAGCGTCGCGCCCCTTTCCTCGGCCAGCAGCTGCCAGGGCACGATGTTGGCGTGATGCTCCAGGTACGAGATCACGATCTCGTCCCCGGCGCCGACATGCGCACGGCCCCAGCTTTGCGCGACGAGGTTGATCGCTTCCGTCGCGCCCCGCACGAACACGATGTCGTCGCTTGACGGTGCGCCGAGAAAGCGCGCTGCCACGGCACGCGCATCCTCGTACGCGTTGGTCGCGCGTGTTGCGAGCTCGTGGGAGGCGCGATGGATGTTGGAGTTCTCGTGAGCGTAGAAGCGGGCAAGGCGGTCGATCACCTGCCGTGGCTTGTGGGTGGTCGCGGCGTTATCCAGCCAGACCAGCCGGTGCCCGTTGACGCGCTCGGCGAGGATGGGGAAGTCACGCCGGATCGCGTCGACATCAAGCGGCGCATGGCTGCGCTCCTGGGTGGCGGGAACCGCCGCACCACGCTGCGCCAGCGGGCCGATGAAGTAGAACTCCGGGGTGCGCGCGGGTGCGTAAGGATCTGCGACTGCACCCTGAGGTGCCGCCGGGAGGACCGCCGGAGGCGCGACCAGGTCCCACCCTGGCCAGGCCACGGTCTCCGGGGGTCCGGCCGGGGCTCTGGTTGCACTCTCCGGCACCGGCACCGTGCGGCGGGGCTGGCCGTCGGGGCTTGCCGGTTCGGCAGGCAGTGCGGCAAAGAGCTCACTGGCCAGCCGGGCCAATGTCGCCTCGTCCGGCAGCCCATTGAGGTTCGCGTTCATGACGTCACCGGTACGCGTATCCGTAGTCATGGAACTTGCCGACCTCGACATCGTCGAGAACGGCCAGGGCGTCGTCGGTCAGCACGGCGAGCGAGCAGTACAGCGAGATGAGGTAGGACGCGATGGCGTTGCGAGAGATGCCCATGAAGCGAACGGAAAGCCCGGGGCTCTGCTCACCGGTGAGGCCTGGCTGGTAGAGGCCGACGACGCCCTGGCGCTCCTCGCCGACACGCAGCAGGAGGATCTTGCTCTTCCCCTCCTCGAGCGGGACCTTGTCCGACGGGATCAGCGGAACCCCGCGCCACGTGATGAACTGGGATCCGAACAGGCTCACGGTCGCCGGCGGCACCCCGCGCCTGGTGCATTCACGGCCGAACGCTGCGATGGCGCGTGGGTGGGCAAGGAAGAAGGCCGGTTCCTTCCACACCTTCGTGATCAGCTCGTCGAGGTCGTCCGGCGTCGGAGTTCCAGCCAGCGGTGTGATGCGCTGCTGGTCTGCGACGTTGGCGAGCATGCCGTAGTCCGGGTTGTTGATCAGCTCCGATTCCTGGCGTTCCTTGATCGTCTCGATGGTCAGCCGCAGCTGCTCCTTGATCTGGTCATATGGGCTGCTGTAGAGATCGGACACACGCGTGTGGACGTCGACTACCGTCGTCACCGTGCTGAGGAAGTATTCGCGGGGATCGTCTTCGTAGTCGACATAGGTCTGCGGCAACTCGGACTCGTCGCGCCCCGGGCAGGCGACGTCGACGGACTCGGGATGGCTGACCTTGTTCAGCCGGTAGATGCCCGCCTCGACCGGCACCCACGACAGCAGGCGGACCAGCCATCGTGGCGTGATCGTCGACATCTGCGCGGTGGTCTTGGTGGCGTTTGCGAGCTGGCGAGCTGCCCGGTCGCTGAGGGCGAGCGGGGCTTCTTGGACCGTGGTCATCGGACATCTCCCTCGTAGGGTTCGGGATGCCGGGGAGCCTTGTGCTCACCCCCGGCTGACGCGGCCCCAGACAGGGCGTAGCAATCTGGCGGGCCGCCGTCTGCTCGCCCCGTCCCGTGGCCGGACCGGGGATGCATCCGCGATCGATCCTGTGGCCAGCTTAATTCCAGTTTTCAGGTCCGAAAGTTAGGAAAACCTGGGACCTATGTCCCTGTGCGTCACCAGGAGGCTGGGCCACTATTCCTACCGGAAATAGGACTGAAGCCCTGAGAAGCCGATGCGGCGGGGCGTGCGTGGAGGAGCCGGCCGATGAAGATCGCCAGGGACATCACAGACCTGATCGGGAATACGCCGCTGGTCCAGTTGCGCGGGATCACTGACGGCGCGGCGGCCGACGTCGTGGCCAAGCTGGAATCCTTCAACCCGGCAGGCAGCGTGAAGGACCGCATCGGCGTGTCCATGATCGACGCAGCCGAGCGGGCCGGGCTGATCAAGCCGGATACGATCATCCTCGAGCCGACGAGCGGGAACACCGGCATCGCCCTGGCGATGGTATGCGCCGCCCGCGGTTACCGCTGCGTCCTTACGATGCCAGAAACGATGAGCACCGAGCGGCGGATGCTGCTGCGCGCCTACGGTGCCGAACTGATCCTCACCCCGGGCGCTGACGGCATGCCGGGCGCCATCGCCAAGGCGGAGCAACTAGCCAAGACCGACCAGCGGTACTTCGTCCCGCAGCAGTTCGAGAACCCCGCGAACCCTGCCATCCACCGGGCTACCACCGCTGAGGAGGTGTGGCGGGACACCGACGGCAGGATCGACATCTTCGTGTCTGGGGTCGGTACCGGCGGCACCATCACCGGCGTCGCCCAAGTGATCAAGGAGCGCAAGCCGTCGGTGCGGTTCGTGGCGGTAGAGCCTGCCGCGTCGCCGGTGCTATCGGGTGGCGTGAAAGGACCACATCCAATCCAGGGCATCGGTGCCGGGTTCGTCCCGCCAGTGCTGGACTTGGGGCTGGTCGACGAGATCATCACCGTCGGCAACGAGGACGCGCTGAGCCTGGCCAGGCGACTGGCGACCGAGGAAGGGCTGCTCGTCGGCATCTCCTCGGGTGCCGCCGCGTGGGCCGCGCTGCAGGTAGCGCACCGGCCGGAGAACGCCGGCAAGCTGATCGTCGTTGTCTTTCCCGACTTCGGGGAGCGGTATCTCAGCACCGTCCTGTTCGCCGGCCTGGCAGGCTAGCGATGCTGGCGGCCTTCCGGCGAGACGTACGGGCGGCCTTGGACCGCGACCCGGCCGCCCGCTCCGCACTGACGATCATCATCTGCTACCCGGGCGTGCACGCGATCTGGGGCCATCGGGTTAGCAACTGGCTCTGGCACCATCACGCCAAACTGCTCGCCCGGGGGTCCGCGGAACTGGTCCGGGCGCTCACCGGGGTCGAGATCCATCCTGCCGCCACACTCGGGCCCGGGGTCTTCATCGATCACGCCACGGGCGTGGTCATCGGGGAAACCGCGGAGGTGGGCACCGACGTCACGATCTACCACGGCGTCACGCTCGGCAGTACCAGCCAGGGCAAAGGTAAACGCCACCCCACCGTCGGCGATCGTGTGATCATCGGCGCCGGCGCCAAGATCCTCGGCCCCATCACCGTCGGTGAAGACAGCCGCATCGGCGCCAACGCGGTCGTGGTCAAGCCGGTGCCACCCGGTTCCGTGGTGGTCGGCGTGCCCGGGCAGGTCATCGCGCCGAGCCGTCCCCGGGCGGCCACGGCTCTTCCCGGTGCAGGCGACGCAGTGCTGCCCGACCTGGTCGGGACCAGCCTCCAGTCCCTGCTCACCCGGGTCGCCCGGCTGGAGGCGCTGGCCGACGGCCGTGCGGCCAGCCCCGCAATCCGGCCGCCCGATGCCGGCGTATGGCACGGTGAGGACTTCGCCATCTAACCGGGCTTGCCCACCCGGTCGGCCACGGCGCGGCGGCTGTCACGGGAGGGATCTGAGAGCCCGGAGGAAGCCGGCCGGGGCCTATACAGCTGCCGGTATTGCCGGGCCGATCCTGCGCGCCCGCCATGGCGGGCAGCGGGTCTGGCTGCGGCGCACCAGACCGGGTCGGGGACCCAGTCGAACATGAACGTGAACGAAGTCATCGCTAACCGCTGCATCCAGCTGACCGGCGGAACCCTCGGCTCCCAGCGGCCCGTTCACCCGAACGACCATGCGGCGATCTTGGCGCAGCTGCTGCGGGCGGATCTGCTGCCCGAGGCGTGGATCGCCCCGCCGGCGGTGCGCCAGCTGCGGGCGCTGCTGCGGCACCGGGCCAGCCTGGTCCGCCTCGGCACCCAGCTGCGCAACCGGATCCATGCCGTGGCCGCCGATCACGGCTACGACCGGGCCGCCAGCTACTGGACCGGGCCGGGCCGCGGCTGGCTGGCCGAGCTGGATCTGCCCGCCGCGTCGCGGGAGATCGTGACCGACTGCCTGGCGGTCATCGACGGCCTGGCACCGGTGATCGAGCGGATCGACGGCGAGCTGCACCAGCGCGCGAAGGCCGGCCCGCGGGTCACGGTGCTGACCGCGCTGCCGGGCGTCGGGGAGTTCACCGCGCTGGTCATGCTGGCCGAGATCGGCGGCATCACCCGCTTCGCCAGCGCCCGCAAGCTGGGCAGCTGGGCCAGGCTGACCCCGACGGTCCGCGGCTCGGACCTGACCGTGCGGCACGGGCACATCTCCAAGATGGCATGTGCGGGCGGAACGGATCCGCCCAGGAATCGGGAGGTGCGCGATGGCGGTGGCCGGAGGATTGGATCTGCACCGTGGTCAGGTGACGTTCGACTATGTCGACCTGGACACCGGCGAGTCCTGGCGCGGGCGGATCTCGCCCGCGGACCGGGAGAGCCTGCGCGCGTGGCTGCGCCGGTTCGACGGGTGCAGGATGTGGACTTCGCGGTGGAGGGTTGCACCGGGTGGCGTTATGTCGTCGAGGAGCTCCAGCAGGCAAGGATCACCGCACCTCGCCACCGCCAGCGCCGGCAACACGGCCACCACGCCACCCCAAGCCGGAAGGGTCGCCAAGCCCGGGCGAGCTCGCTATCGCGGCGTGAGCCGGCCACCGGCCGCGCTCGATCATCTGACTGAGCAGCCCGGTCCCCGGGCACATGGTCATGGCGCCGGCCCGATCACATGAACTGACCCGGGGTTTCGAGAGCCGCCTCGGGCCCGCACCCGACGCGTCAGCCAGCCGCGTTCCCGCCCGCGGGCCCGATGTAGCCAATCTCTATGACATGCCCGGTCTCCCGCCAGACCACGAGCCACCTGCTGTCATCGGGGGCATCCAGCAGCAGCCCCCATACCTCGGGCCGTTGCCGCAGCTGCTTCTCGATGATCTGGTAGCGCCTGGAGCGGGGGTCGGCGCGGACGGCGGCCGGATCCGCGGTCAGCCACTCCAGCGCCTGCTTGAGCCGGCTGCCCATCTCGTTCGCTCGCTGGCCCCGGTACGCCTGCCAGGCGGCCGGGGCGAAGTCGAGCAGCCGAGGCGTCAAAGCTTGTCCGGCTTCAGCCGGATCATCAGGTCAGGGTGAGCGAAGTTCTCAACGATCTGGTCGACAAGCCCCGACCGCCATAGGTCAGCGTCGTGCGTGAACATCGGGTGCAGGACGATAGCGCCATCTGGTGACCTCGTTACCCGGAACTCGGTGCGGGGCGATGCCCAGCTTCTCAGCAATCCGATACCGCGCGTGTCGAGCTCAATCACGGGATCCCTGGTGTCCTCGCCCATGATCGCCGCCTGTGCCCCGTATTCTCGCCGCTTTCGCCGCCGGTGCGCCCGGGGCCGAGCCGGTCAACATTATGGCCTGATCCGGGCGGGTCGGCCAGCCTCGCGCATCCCGGACTGGGCGCGCAGCCCCGGCAGCCCGGATGGAGGCCCTGGGCGGCGGTGGCCCTAACCCGGGGGCATGCCGGACCCGACCAGACGCCGGTCACCGCCCCCCGCAGCGGCCACCGCCGCCCGCGCCGATCGGCGGTGAGGTGCGGGTTCATTCAGGAGATCGCTAGAAACGTTGGGTGAGGACCGGAGATCTATCTGAGCGGTGCGCCCGTCTGGGTACGGATGTGCTCGCTGGCTGCGGCAGCGCGAGCGGTCACCGGCATCTGGCGCGGCGGCCGAGCCGGTTCGCGATGGGAAAATACGGCTTGTCTGGCAGTAACGCGTTCTGGGGCTGCGCGCGGAGTTTCAGGGTCGGGCATGTTACGGGTGATCGATTTCGAGGTGGCTGCCGCTGGCGGCGAGTGACCGCAGGTCTCCTTCGTCGGGGCTGACCACCAGGTCACGGCGCCGCAATGCGGCCTCGACCATGCAAACGTCGACGATGTCGGTGGTCGCGGGCGCGCGCAGCTCAAGGCGCCGCCCAGAGGCACGCCGGACCTGGGCCGGCCCCGACCTTGGCAAACGCAGCCGCGCGAAATGGCCGGTCCCCGCCCCCCCGAGGAGGCGCTGGGCCGATTAACTGGATATGCATGGTTGCCTGCCGGCGTGATCAGCGGTGCAGCCGCGCGTACCGGCGGGACTGCGCCCTAGAGCCAAACCGGGGACCGCTCACACAGCGTGGGCGGCGCCCGTGGGGCAGAGCTTTGCCGACGGCACAGGCACGGGGAGTGAGGCCCGTGAGCCGGGCCTGGCGGACGTGGTCAGTAGACGCGAACGCGCGTGGGGGTGATGCGCAGGGCAGTTGCGTACTCTGCGCCCATCTGTTCCGGGGTCATGCCGATGCCTGCGATCCCCTCGCGGTATTTCGCAAGGTATGCCGTAACCTCGTGTGCTTGCGGGTGCCCCTCAAGGATCTGCGCCGAGCCTTCGAACGTGACGACCCCGCCGCCTTCGGCATCGCTGTTCAGGTGCAGCGACACCTTGGGATCGGTGCGGATGTTCCGCACTTTCCAGGAGTGTGGCTGGGCGTACATGAGGAATACGTTCTCATCCCACAGGAACCAGACCGGGGACGACTGCGGCTGCCCGCCGGGAGTCACCGTGGTGATCCAGGCGACGTTCTCGGTGCGCAGGCGCTCTGAGAGGGCAGCTGACTTCTCCGCGCTCAGATTCAGCACGCACCGAATCTATTCGGCCGGCCCCGCCAGCGAAGTGGCATGCGGCAATCAGCGGCTTCGGGGCGAACGCGGCGGCGTGCCTGGATCGATCCCCCCGGCGAACAGGCACTCGCAGTCGTACTTCCACGCCTGGCCGACCGTTGTTCCTTGGCGGCGGGCGATCACTGGTCGCAGGCGGCGCAGTACCGCGCCTGCGGGATCTCGGTCAGCCTCGAGACGGCGATGGCGGCGCCGCAGTGCTGGCACCAGCCGAACCGCCCGGCCGCCAGCCTCGACAGCGCGGCCTCGATCTCGCCCAGCGTGCGCCACTCGGTGACCGCCTGGTGCCACATCGTGCTC
>JASHPR010000138.1 GCA_030038015.1 Streptosporangiaceae bacterium | reverse complement strand
AGGACGCGGTGGGCGACCACCGCCCGGACGTTGCTCAGCAGCTGCACGGCCATCGGGCAAACCTCCAGTCTGGCGGAGCCGCGTACTTATCTATACAACTTATGGTGTGCGGGTCCGGTGAAGGATCCGGCTGTGCCCGGTGACCGCCTCCGGTCTGCCGGGCGAAGTCCTGGCGAACGATCCTCGCCGCCGCCACGGTGGCGGCCCGGCGCCAGGCGCAGCTCCATGACCTCGCCGGCGCTGCGGAACCCGTGCCGCCGGTACAGCGGGACGCTGCGCGGCGACGGCCAGAGCACGACCGTCTCCGCCCCGCTGTGGCGGCAGAAGTCCAGCGCGGCAGCGAGCAGCCGGCCACCGGTGCCGTGGCCGCGCCAGCCTGGGCGCACGAACATGCTGCTGACGTAGCCGAGGCGTTCCGGTTCCGCCACCGGGTTCGGCACCTTCTCCACCAGCTGCACCATGCACATCCCGACCGGCTGGCCGCTCGCGCAGGCGACCCAGGCGGTCCAGGTGCTCCCTTCCAAGCGTTCGGCCAGCCACGCGGTCAGCCGTTCAAGGAACGCTTCTTCGGGTTCTTCTGGTGCGGCCATCTCGGAGCGGAACGCGTAGCGCAACTGTGCCAGCGCCCTGGCATCAGCCCGGCGGGCCAGCCGCACCTCCGTCACCTGCTGGGCCTCCCCGGGCTGGCGGCGGCGTGGGAGGCGATGACCGCCTGCAGTTCGGCGGCGAGCCCGGGGGTGGCGGCGACGATCCCGCTCCAGCGCCGGGTCAGGTCGGTGCCGAAGTCGACCGGGCGCCCGAACGCGTCGGCCACCACCGCCCCCGCCGCGTCCGCGTACACGACCGCGGCTGCCAGGTCCACGTACCTGTGCACGTCCCCGCCCGCGTCCGCGAACGCGTCGATGGCGCCGGTGCAGGCCAGGATGGCCTCGAGCGTGGAGCAGCTGAGGATGCGCACCCGCGCCGACCGCTCGGCGATCCGCTGCCAGGCCGGCCAGGTGGCAGGCTGCGGCCGCAGCAGCGAGACCGCGGCGCCGTCCAGGCTGGTCCGGCCGGTGGTGCGCCACGGGCCGGGCCCGGGCTGGCCGCGCCGGCACGCCCAGTCCCGCCCGGTGTCCAGCCACCGGGTCAGCGCCTCGACCGGGGTGCCGTCGACGACGATCGCCCCGCTGAACGTGCACAGCGGCACGCCGGCCAGGGCATTGGCGGTGCCGTCCACCGGATCGACGACCAGGGTCACCGCGGAGCCCCGGTCGACCCAGCCGGCCTCCTCGGAAAGGATGTTGACGCCGAACGGCCGGGCGGCGGCGAGCACGGCCGCGTCGACGATCTCGTCCAGCCTGCTGGTCGGGGTGCCGTCGCCGCCGATGCCGACCTCGCGGCTCAGCTCGCTGGCCGCCATGCTGGCCCTGGCCCCGGCGAACGCCGCCGCGGCCGCGTCTGCCGCGGCGGCCAGGATCTCACCGTGACTGCCTGCGATCCGGCTGGACACCGTGCCCCTCCTGCTATGCGGCGGCCGCCTGCTCCAGGGTGCCGTCCGGCGGCCCCTCGGCGGCGACCCGGCCGTCCCGCACGATCACCACCCGGTCCGCCAGGGCGCGCACCGCCTCGGCATCGTGGAAGACGCTCAGCACCGCGACCCCGGCCTGGCGCAGCCCGGCGATCAGCCCGAACACGGTCTCGCGGTGCCCGGAGTCCAGCGCTGCCACCGGCTCGTCCAGCAGCAGCAGCCGCGGCGGGCACAGCGTGCCCGCCGCCAGGTTCACCCGCTGCTGCTCGCCGCCGGACAGCACGACCGGCTGCGTTGCCCATAGTTCCGCATCAAGGCGGACCCGGCGCAGCGCGGCCGCGGCGGCCGCGCCGGCGCCGGCCGGCTCGAGGCCGCGCCGGATCGCCGCCCGGCCGACCACCTCGAGCACCGAGCGGCGGCAGTCCGGCCGGAGAAACTGGCTGACGTACGCGATGTCGTGCCGGCGTATCTCGATCACCGCCGGGTCGTCCGCGGCCGCCAGGTCAACCGCCCCGCCGTCCCGGCGGCGCAGCCAGATCTCCCCGGCGGACGGCAGGCAGCTGCGCCACACGCACTTCAGCAGCGTCGACTTGCCGGCCCCGCTCGGCCCCATCAGCGCCACGTGCTCCCCGGCGCCCACGGTCAGGTCGACCCCGCGCAGGGCGGGCACCCGGCGGCCGATCGCGTGGATGACGAACTGCTTGCGCAGGCCGCGGATGGCCAGGACGGGCTCGGTCGTCACGGTACCTCCCGGTTCACAGGGCACCCCGGGCCGCGGCCACGAGTTGCTGGCTGTAGGCGTCCTGCGGGTCCTCCAGCAGCTGATCGGTCAGGCCCGCCTCCACCGTGTGCCCGGCGCGCAGCACGACCGCGCGCGAGGTCAGCATGGAGATCACCGTCATGTCGTGGCTCACCACCAGGGCGGTGATCCCGGTCTCCTCGATCAGGTCCCGGATCAGGTCGAGCACACCCGCGGCGATCGCGGCATCCAGGCCGGTCGTGGGCTCGTCGAGGAGCAGCAGGGCCGGGTTGTTGGCGACCGCCTTGGCCAGCTGGACACGCTGCAGCATGCCGCCGGAGAACGTCCCGGCCGGGTCGTCCATCCGGTCGAGCGGCACGTCGACCCGGGCCAGCAGCTCGCTGACCCGGGCGCGGATCCGGCCGAAGTTGCGCCAGCCCGCGGCGATCAGGCGCTCCGCCACATTGCCGCCCGCGGAGATCCTCAGGTTCAGGCCGTCCGCGGGGTTCTGGTAGACGATGCAGACCGTGGCGACCCGCAGCGCCCGGCGCTCGGGGCCGTCCAGGGTGAACAGGTCGAACGCGTCGGCGCCGTGGCGCAGCAGCGCGCGGCCGGCGTCGGGCGTGACGTCCCCGGCCAGGCACCGCAGCACCGTGGTCTTGCCCGATCCCGACTCGCCGATGATGCCCAGCGCCTCACCCGCGGCCACGTCGAACCCGACGTCCGCGCAGCCGAGCACGCGGCCGAACCGCTTGCTGAGGCCGGCCACCTGGAGCGTGTGGTCAGGCATCGGCCACGTCCCGCGCGTTCCCGCTGGCGCCGGCCAGTTCGGCGCCGGGCAGCCCGGTTTCCCCGGCGCCGCCGCCGGGCGGCCGGCGCCGCTCGCACCAGTCGGTGTCACTGCAGATCCACCCCTTGCTGGCCGGCACCTCCACCAGGTACGCCTCGGTCGCCCCGCACAGCAGGCAGGACGCGCCCTCGGTCCGTTCCACCTGGAACGCGACGTCCTCGAAGGCGAGCGGCTCCACGCTGGTGTGCGGCGGCACCGCGTAGACCCGCTTCTCCCGGCCGGCCCCGAACAGCGACAGGAACGGCGCCTGGTGCAGCTTGGGCACATCCCAGCGCGGGATCGGGCTGGTGGCCATGACGTAGCGGCCGCCCACCAGCACCGGATAGCCGGTGCTCTGCGTGATCACGCCGTTGCGCACCAGGTCCTCGTACAGGCTGACCCAGATCCGGCTGTAGTCGGACTCGGCGTGCATCCGCCGCAGCTCGCGCATGTCCCGCTCGACGCCGCGCAGCGGCTCGGGCACGGGGACCTGCAGCACCAGGACCTGGTCCGGCCGCAGCGGCTCCTCGGGAATGCGGTGCCGGGTCTGGATGATGCTGGCCTCGCGCGCGTCGGTGGTGTCCGGGACCCCGGTGCACCCCACGATCAGCCGGCGCAGGTTGGCGGCGTTCACGCCCGCGTCGTCACCCTGGTCGATCACCTTGACCGTGTCCTGCGGGCCGATCACGGCCAGGGTCACCTGCAGCCCGCCCGATCCCCAGCCCCGCGCCACCGGCATCTCCCGGCTGGCGAACGGCACCTGGTAGCCGGGGACCGCGACGGCGGTGAGCAGCGCGCAGCGGATCTCCCGCTTCGACTGCTCGTCCAGGTGGCCGAACTCCCCGGTGCCCGCCGACGCGGCCAGTGCGGCGACCGTCACCCTGCCACCTCCGCTTCCTCCCGGGCCGCGCGGACCGCCGCCTTGCGGTCGGCCATCGACCGGAAGGTGACGTAGTGCGGAAGCTTCAGGTGCTCGAGGAAGCCGGACGCGTCCAGGCCGTCCGTGGTCAGCAGCACGCTCTGCTCCAGCGGGCTCCGGCCGCCGTCCCGCTCCACGGCGATGTCCAGGTTGGCCATGGCGATCGCCTTCCGCTCGTTGTGGCCGAGGCACATCCCGTACCCCACGTCGAACAGGCCGCGGTCCTCGTCCGGGCCGTCCAGGTCCTCGATGGCCTCGACCTCGGTGACCCGGACCGAGCCCACGCGCACCGGCTGCCCGGTGACCGGGTGCGTCACCCGGACCGGCAGGCGGCCGTGCCGCACCTCCCCGAGCGTGATCTCGTGGATGTAGCCGTCCGGCCCGAGGATGTTGCGGTACCAGAGGTTCACCAGCGCGCCGGTCTCGGCGCGGGCCATCACCGACAGCCGGGCCGATCGCGGCACGCCGGGCCGCACCGGGTCGCGGGTCACGTCGTAGGGCTCGGGGTCGTCGTCCCGGCGCCGGTCCCGGATCATCCCCTGCGCCCGCAGCAGGCCGAGCAGCCGTCCCGGCCGCGGCCGGGCCTCCTCCCCGCCGGGGCCGTGCGCCCGCCCGTTCCGGCCGGCCCCGTTCGGCTCCGGGCGGCTGACCGTAAGCCGCTGCGGCTCGTGGCCCTGCGTGCCGTCGTCCAGCAGCCTGCCCACGTAATCCAGCGTCCGGCCGAGCAGCTGCGGCCCGGGCGGTACCCGGTAGGCGGGCACGATCCGGCGCAGCATCTCCAGCTCGTCGGGGTCTGTGACCAGCCCGGCGGTCAGCCGCGGCCGGGTCGACCGGTAGGCCCGCAGCAGGTGCGCCGCCTCGATGACGTCGCCCTCGGCCTGGCGCAGCGCCCGGGCGGCCAGCTCCGGTGCCCACAGGCCCGCCTCGCCCATCACCCGGTCGACCGCCAGGTTCAGCCGCTCCGTCACCTGGCCGACCTCGAGCGGCGGGCTTGACCCGCCGTCCCGCTTGGCCCGCATCAGCTCTTCCGCGGCGAGGATCGCGTCCAGGCCGCCCCGTGCCGCCGCGTAACCCACTCAGACCACCACCTGACGCGCGGATCGCGGCAGCCCGGCCACCTGCCCGCAGGAGTCCACCAGCCATACGTCGAGGCCGGCCGGGAAGAGCGCGTTCGCCTCCCGCAGCGCGTCGAACACGGCCCGGCCGGCCCCGTCGACGCCCAGCCGGACCCGGCCGGGGACGCCGGGGCCGGACAGCTCCAGCGTCACCTCCCCGGGGCCGCCCGCGGACAGCCGGCGGCAGGCCAGGCCGACCTTGGCACCCTGCTCAGGGGCCAGCGCGGACCCGCGCCGGAGGCGGGGGATGACCGCCGCCGCGTCCGCTGCCTCGCAGAGCGCCACCAGGGACGCTTCCCCCGCCGCGGCCGGGCGGGCCCCGGTTGCCTGGCAGACCGCCTGCTGCCAGGCCGGGTCGCCGAGCACGGCCACCGGCGAGCCGACCACGGCCAGGGCCAGCGGCACGATGCCCGGGCCGGGCCCCGGCTCTGGCAGCGCGAGCACCTGGCCGGGGCGGGCGAGGGAATCGAGCAGCACCCGGAACACCGCCTGGGAAGCTCGCGGGGTGAGCCGCTCGGCGATGGCGGCCATCAGAGGAGCTCCCGGAAGCTGACCTCGGTCCGGGCCAGCTCGGCCCATTCCCGCGCCGATTCCTCCCGGCGCCGCCGGCCGGTCCTGCGGCACAGCTCGTCCACCTCGGCCGCCAGCCCGGCGCCCGATGCGGCCTCGGCGTCGCAGATCGCCGCGGCCAGCGTCGCCATCTTGGCGTCGCCGAGCCGCACGGCCCAGCCGCGCTGCCCGCGGTGCTCGACTTCCGCCTGGGTGGCCAGCACGTCAGCCAGGACGAACCGGTCGCCCACCACCGGCTCCCGCACGCAGAACGGGATCGTGCCCACCACCGGCTCGATGCTCACCTGGGTGCCGGGCGCGCCCCGGAGGCAGCGGTCGGCCAGCGCGATCAGCTCGTCTTCATCCGATGCTGCCAGCAACTCGGCCCGGCGTCCCGGGGGCAGCGGGACCGGATCGGCGGTTTCTGCGGGTCGCATGGTCTTGCCGGCACTCCGTCCGTCGGGCGGTACCGGCCCCATCGGGCCAGCTGATCTAAGTTATCTATACAACCGGCCGCGATGTCAACCTCTTTACCCGCCCGCGGCGTCACTTGAATTCGCCGACCTCAATGACGACGTTGAACAGGTCCGTGCGCAGCCAGCCGTCGTTGATCTCCACGGGGATCTTCAGCCGCTCCGATTCGAGCCTGCCGCAGTTGTGGAACAGGTCGGGACGGCCGCGAAGCCCGAGTTGCTCGGCGACGCCCTCGGGCGCGGCGGCCACCTCGCAGCGGAACCAGGCGCGCCGCGGCTGCAGGTCATAGTCCTCGGCCAGCGCGCGGTACAGCGAGCCGTCCGGGCCGAGCTTGTCCGGCAGGCCGGGGACCAGCGCCGCGGGCAGCACGCTGATCCCGACGCCGACCGGCTCGCCGTCCAGCCAGCGCCGCCGCCGCAGCTCCACGACCTGGGCCCGCGGGGCCAGCATGAGCGACCGCCGCTCCGCGGGGGTCGCGGCCCGGACGATCACGTCATCCGTGCTCGTCGACGGATTGCCGCCGGCGCCCCGGACGATCTCGGTGAACGACGCGGGCCCGTCGGTCGAGATCCGGTAGTCCAGGCGGCGGACAACGAACGTCCCGCGGCCCTGGATCCGGCGTACCAGATGCCGTCGCTCGAGCTCCTGCAGGGCGGCCCGCGCGGTCAGCCGGTTCACGTGGTGGAACCGGGCCAGCTCGTTCTCGGACGGCACCGGGTCGCCCGGTGAGGCCGTGGCCAGCTGCTCCTCGAGCCGCCGCGACAGGGAAAGATACGACATCACCCTGCCCATTATCCCCTGGCTGCACGCCGCGGCGCTGCACTCGGCCGGCTCGGCCGCGGGCAGGCTTGGGCATGATGGGCGGCAGCGCCAACGCGCCGGAGGAGGAACGCACGTGAGCATCCACCCGCCGTTCGACCCCGAGCTGAGCGCGGTGCTTGCCGCCATGCCCGCCGCGATGCAGCGGCCGCTGCGCATCGAGGACATCCCGGCCTGGCGGGAGCAGCTGGCGCAGCTGCTCCCGGTGAGCGACCAGGCACTGCGCCTGGGCGGCGCCGTGGAGCTGGAGGAGCGCCAGATCCCCGGGCCGGCGGGTGCCCCGGACCTCTCGGTCCTGATCCTCCGCCCCGCGCGCGGCCAGGGGAGGGCGGCGGTACCCGGCGTCTACCACACTCACGGGGGCGGCATGGTGATGGGCACCCGCCGCAACGCCGACGAGGTGGCCCGGTGGGTCGGCGAGGTCGGCGTGGTCGCGGTGTCGGTGGAGTACCGGCTGGCCCCCGAGCACCCGCACCCGGCGCCGGTGGAGGACTGCTACGCGGGCCTCGCCTGGACCGCCGCGCACTGCGACGAGCTCGGCATCGACCCGTCGCGGCTGGTGATCGCGGGGGCGAGCGCCGGCGGCGGCCTGGCCGCCGGCACCGCGCTGATCGCGCGCGACCGGGGCGGCCCGGCACTGAGCCACCAGATCCTGATGTGCCCGATGCTGGACGACCGGTGCCTGACCCCGTCCAGCCGGGAACTCGACGGCGAGGGCGTCTGGGACCGGTCGTCCAACCTGGCCGGCTGGACCGCCCTGCTGGGCGACGCGCGCGGCGGCCCGGGCGTCTCGCCGTACGCGGCGCCCGCGCGGGCCGAGGACCTGTCCGGGCTGCCCGCGGCGTTCATCGACGTGGGTTCGGCCGAGACGTTCCGCGACGAGGCCATCGACTACGCGGCCCGGCTGTCGCGAGCCGGGGTGCCCGTCGAATTCCACATGTGGCCGGGCGGATTCCACGGGTTCGACGCGGTAGCCCCGCAGACCGCGCTGGCTCAGGCCTCACGGGCGGCCCGGCTCGGCTACGTGCGCCGCGCCCTGGCCCGGTGACCCAGCCCGGCGCCCTGACCCACAAGCCGCCCCCGGCTCCATTTTCGTGATCTGGCGCGGTGAATCCAAACACGAATAGTAATTGTTCGGTAACCTACTGCAGTCAGACCCTGGAGGCCCAGACACTCCCCGATCGACGGCGGACTGCGCGGACGGCCACCCGGGGCAGTGCCCTGAGTCCGTCTACCTGTGCAGATCTGGCGAGGAGCCTTGACCACGCACGACAATGACGCGTTACCGTCTCGTCTTCCCCGGGCCAACTCCGACCTCACCAGCCAGCCCCGCGAGCTCCCGGAAGCTCAGCGCACACGGCTGGCCGCCGCGGTAATCCGGCCGCCCGCGACGACCCGGCCGCTGCCGAGCATCGACATCCCGCGCCCGCAGGCGCGATCCGGGACACCGCGCC